>CAKSWM010000157.1 GCA_934511545.1 uncultured Oscillospiraceae bacterium
GACAGGTCTTGAGGCTTCGGACGCCGGGGATGAGATCGGCGTTCTGTCGCGCACGTTCAGTGATATGGCGCGGCAGCTTGAAAACAACATTGACGAGCTCCAGCGCTCCGAACAGATGCGCAAGGAGTTTGTCGCAAACGTGTCGCACGAACTGCGCACGCCCATCACGAGCATACGCAGCTATGCCGAAACACTTGAAGATACGGACGGTATGCCGCCGGAGATGCAGCGCGATTTTCTGCGCGTTATCGTCAACGAATCCGACCGCATGACCAAGATCGTTCAGGATCTGCTTACGCTCTCGCGGTTCGACGCGGGCAGCTTTCAATTTGATTTTGATAATTTCGCGTTCGACAAGTCCGTTCAGGACGTGTATAACGCCGTATTGATAGAGGCGCAGAACCATAAACACAGCTTCACGCTCGAAATAGAGCCCGGTATGCCGGAGATCCGCGGCGACAGGGCAAGGATAGAGCAGGTGCTCATGAATATGGTATCAAACGCTATCAAATATACTCATAACGGAGGAAGCATACGTATCTCCGCGGGCTTTGGCGAGGGGAAGGTCTGGGCGACCGTCCGCGACAATGGCATCGGTATTCCCAAGGAGGATATCGACAAGGTGTTCGACCGTTTTTACCGCGTTGACAAGGCAAGATCGCGCGAATCCGGCGGCACAGGACTCGGACTGTCTATCGCCAGGGAGATCGTTTTGCGGCATGATGGAGAGATCAAGCTTGAAAGCACTCCGGGCAAGGGTACCGCCATAACGGTGATCCTGCCTGTGGGAGGTCCGGAGAATGAATAAGCGTGATCGAACCGGGACCATGAAGGTCTGCCTTATCGTTCTTCTTGCCGTAAGCGCGGCTGCGATGCTGTTCAGGCTTGCAGTGTATTCGGATATCGGAATACCGCAGCTTATGGGCACAGACAAAGACATAAGCTCCGCTTCGGACGGAGTCACGCGCGGATATGCCCAGTGCGCAAAGCCGCTGGCGGCCGCAGTCACGAACTCCGAGGGAGGACGCTATGGCGTCCGGTATGATGAGACCGCCGTTGAAGAGCTGTATACGCGCTATTCCGCGGCGCTGGCAGAAGCTCTGGGATCGGCAGGAACTCCGAAGCAGGTCGGGTTCGACGAATGGGAGAGCGCACTGTCCGGTCCCGGAGTGTTTTTTGATTTTGTCTATGCCCAGCCTTTGGGCTCGCTGTCCGCGTGGCTTGGCTCCGAGGTGGATGGAGGAATTTCGGAGCACACCGCGGCAAGGCTTTGCCTGTCTGTTTCCAAGGACGCCGTATGGCTGTATTATATCCGCGCGAAGGACGCAAACGCATACCGGTGCAGCACGCTGGCAACACTCAGCACGGACGCCGCCGGATTTGAGACGAATGGAGCAAAATTTGCTTTTGAGACCGGAGGGAATGACGGAATAGACCCCTATACGCTGAGTGCCGGCGGTACAATAGAGCTTCAGACTGTTGACGCGGCAAATCCGCTGAGGGTGGAAACGGACGGAAATGCGCTTATGGAGCATTTCGGGATGAACAGCTTCATAGCGCTGACATATGCGGAGCCCGACGGAACAAAAGTGTATGTTGACGGCGATGCCGCGCTCAGACTGTCGCCGGACGGGACTGTAAGCTTCCGGCAGAACGAGACCGGTCTGCTGCCGGCGAACACGGACAGACTTGAGACGGTGATCGATGCGGCATACAGGCTTGCGGACCGTGTTTCGACGGGGTATCGCGGCGACTGCGGACTGATGCTCAGTTCCGTCACGTATTCCGAGAGCGACGCTGTTTTCAGCGTCACCTTTCAATATACCTGCAACGGACTCATCGTCCGGCTCCCGGATTCCCGTCCGGCGGCGGAAGTGACCGTTTCCGGCGGGTATATAACCACCTGTGAAATATACCTGCGCGAGTATACCGCCGGGGAGGAGCGCGTTTTTCCGCTGCCGGAAAAACAGGCTTTCGCCCTGATCGCCGCAGAGGGAGGCGGAGAACCGCTGCTGTGTCTGATCGACGAAGGCGGCGAGACTGTGCCCGACTGGGTTATTTTTGAGAGATAGGCATCATGGACTCATCAAAGCTGAAAAACATAATACTTGTTGTGCTGCTCGCGGTCAACGTTGTTTTTGCCTGCCTTCTGATGGGGTTCAGGCGGGATGCGGCCGGTTCGGAAAAGAATATGAAAAATGACCTTATTTCCGTTTATGCGCAGCACGGGATAGCGCTTTCGGATTCGATCCGCGTTAGCACGGAAGCGCCGGAGGGATATATTCTCGCGCGCAGCGAGGATAACGAGCTCGCCGCCGTGAAGAAGCTGCTGGGGCGCACAACGGTGTATGACCAGGGTGGAAACGTTCTTTATTACAGCTGCGAGAAGGGTGAGGCACGATTCCGCGGCACGGGTGAAATGGAGATAGTTTTTTCCGGCGGCTCATGGAAGTTCAGAGGCGACGCGGCTGCCGCCGCAAAAAAGGCGGCTAAAAAGCTGGGGATGGACCCGTTCGTCAGGTCTGTCGATGCGGGCGACCTTACGGTCGTCGAGCTTGGCTGGCGCTTTCGCGGCAGCGAGGTGTTCAACAGCTGCGTTGAGGTGAACTTATCGCAGCAGGCTCTGCTGATGGCCGTTGGGCATCGTGCGTTTGACGAGGTCCTCGGCACGACCGGAGCGGAAACAAAAAACTGTGCCGATGCGCTTGTAGAGTTTCTTGCGCTCACGGAGGAACGCGGCTATGACTGCGGCGAAGTTTATTCCGTTGTGAGCGGATATATCATAAGCGTTCCCGTTTCCGGGGAGGCGATGCTGACACCGACGTGGAAAATCGAAACAAATAATGGGAATTATTACATAAACGCTGTTTCGGGACGCGAAGAACAGCTGTGGTGATTATTTGTTTTGCTTTTATGCAGAATATGTGATACAATAGACTGCCATTTAAAATGACAATAATTCTTAACTGTCTAAGTGGGCTATGTCATATACATATTGGTTATAACTAAGATATGATCTCAACATGAGCCGACAGGGAAGGTGCAAATATTGGATAAATATGTTATTAAGGGCGGCAATAAGCTTTATGGCGAGGTCGAGATAAGCGGCGCCAAAAATGCCGCTGTCGCGATCATACCGGCGGCTCTTATGGTCGAGGGCGTCTGCCGCATAGAGAATATACCGGAGATAAGCGATACGGACATGCTCCTTAATATGCTCAGCCAGCTTGGGGCAAGGATAAGCAAGGTGAACCGCACTACGGTCGAGATCGACTGCTCAAGCGTGCGGGAGGAAGGCGCGCCATACGACCTTATGCGCAAGATCCGTGCCTCTTATTATTTCATCGGCGCGATGCTCGGCCGATTCGGAAGAGCAAAGACAACGATGCCGGGCGGCTGCAATTTCGGAGTTCGCCCGATAGATCAGCATATAAAGGGCATGAAGGCGCTCGGAGCGGATATCGAAGTTTCCGACGGCTTTGTATATGCCGGCACTGCGGACGGAAAACTCCGCGGAGCCAGAATATATCTTGACAAGGTGTCTGTCGGCGCGACGATGAATATCATGATCGCCGCCGTTAAGGCGGAGGGAAGGACCACTATCGAGAATGCCGCGCGCGAGCCGCACATTGTCGATCTGGCCAATTTCCTCAACTCCATGGGCGCTGATGTGCGCGGAGCCGGAACCGACGTCATAAAGATAAACGGCGTCTCCACGCTCCACGGCGGACATTACAGCATAATCCCCGACCAGATAGAGGCCGGCACCTTCATGGCGGCTGTCGCCGCCGCGGGCGGCGAGGTCCTTGTCAGGAATGTGATCCCGAAGCATCTCGACTGCATCAGTGCCAAACTGCGCGAAATGGGCGTCGAGGTCGAGGACAGGGAGGACTCTGTTCTTGTAAGGCGCGAGGGAAAGCTTCTCCGAACGAATGTCAAAACACTGCCGTATCCCGGTTTCCCAACGGATATGCAGCCCCAGATCAGCACGGTGCTGACCCTCGCGGAGGGGACCAGCGTCGTGACGGAGGGAGTATGGGAC
>CAKSWM010000158.1 GCA_934511545.1 uncultured Oscillospiraceae bacterium
GCACCGTAACGGCCGAGGTGTTCCTGGACGGTCACGATTACGGCGACTGGGAGCTGACCGAGAATCCGACCGAGGACCAAACCGGCAAGGCGATCCGGCACTGCAAGGACTGCGAGCACATCTGGGAGATCGAGGTCACGGGAAATGAGACGGTCAGCGACTGGGAGATCATAGCTGCGCTCGACAGCATCGGCGTCGGGATAGGAAGCTATTGGCCGTCGTTCGTTTCCGACAATATTCGGAGCAGGGCATTGGTGCTTCTGCCGGAGCTGAGCTTCCTCACGGTGAATATCAGAGGCAGCCGGGCGGAGGTTATCGTGAGGGAGAGAACGCCTATACCGGAGGTATTCGAAGAGGATGAGGCCTGTGATATCGTTGCGGAGAAGGCGGGGATAATAACCGATATCCGGGTGCTGAACGGCGAAAAGATTGCCGTGAACGGCCAGACTGTGGCGGTCGGAGATAAGCTCGTCAGCGGGGCAGTGACCAGCAGCTTTGCTCCGCTGCGTTTTGAACATTCGCGCGCGGAGGTATATGCACGCACATGGTACACGCTGACGGCACAAAAACCGCTGGAATCAATAAAGAAAACGGAGAAAGGCGAGACCAGACGCAGTATTTCGCTGATTTTGGGCGATAAGCGTATAAACTTTTATAAAAGCAGTGGAATTTTCACACCGGACTGTGTTAAAATTACTTTGGATCAATATCTTTCGGTAAAAGGCGTTTTTTCGCTTCCGATCGGGATAAGTGAAACGAGGATTATAAGCTACGGGACGGAAACGGTGAGCGTTGAACCCGTGCTTGCGGAGTTTGATATGCAGACGCAGCTTTACAACAGCCTGCTGAAGGAGATCGGCGCGGACGGAAGCGTCCTGGATCACAGCTTCTCCGCCTCCGTGTCGGACGGCGTGCTGACGGTGACGCTTCATGCCGAGTGCATCGAGCAGATTGGCGCGGAGAAGCGGCTCTGCGAAGAGGATATGGAGCGGCTTCGCGCGGAAGATACAAATGAAAGAAACGAAGGAGAAACCCAAAATGATTGAAAGATCGATCGCTGTTGACAGAATGGAATATGTCATAAGCGTGTTCGGATCATTTGACCAGAATCTGAGGATCATTGAAACCGAGCTTGGGGTCAAGGTCATCGACCGCGACTCCGAGCTGAAGATAAGCGGCGAAGCGGAGGATGTGATGCTCGCCGAGAAGGCGATAAACGGACTTCTGACGCTTGCCGCAAGGGGCGAGAATATAGATGCGCAGAACGTGCGGTATATCATAAAGCTCGTGTCAGAGGGCCGCGAGGCCAAGATAAACGAGCTTGCCGGCGACGTTGTATGCATCACGGCAAAGGGTAAGCCTGTAAAGGCCAAAACACTGGGACAGAAAACCTATGTCGATGCCATCACGAACAACACCATAACGCTCGGCATCGGTCCGGCCGGCACGGGCAAAACCTATCTTGCCGTGGCTGCCGCCGTTGCGGCTTTCCGCGATAAGGAGGTAAACCGCATAATCCTGACCCGTCCCGCGGTCGAAGCGGGCGAGCGGCTTGGTTTTCTGCCCGGCGACCTCCAGAGCAAGGTGGACCCGTATCTGCGTCCGCTGTATGACGCGCTGTTCGAGATGCTGGGAGCGGAGACATACAATAAGTATCTCGAGCGCGGAAACATCGAGGTCGCACCGCTTGCGTATATGCGCGGCAGAACGCTTGACGACAGCTTTATCATTCTCGACGAAGCACAGAACACGAGCAGGGAACAGATGAAGATGTTTCTTACCAGGATCGGCTTCGGTTCCAAGGTCGTCATTACGGGCGACGTTACGCAGATCGACCTGCCCGGAGACAAGGCAAGCGGACTTAAGGAAGCCATGCGCGTATTGCAGGGGATCAACGATATCGCGATATGCAAGCTGACAGGCGCGGACGTTGTGCGGCATGTTCTCGTGCAGAAGATAATCGAGGCGTACGAGGATTATGACAAACGCCAGGGCGCTGCGCCGAACAAAACTTACAGAAAAACGACCGAGAAGAAGGCTGCAAAATGAAGCACAGAATATATGTTTCGCGCGATAAACGCGGGCTGGGCTGTCCGGATGCATACCGGCTCATAAAAAAGGCGGCCAACACCGCACTTGAAGTGCAGGGAGTCGACGCTCTGTGCGAGATATTCGTCCTGCTCACGGACGATGACGGCATACATGAAATAAATCTTGAACAGCGGGGCATAGACAGACCGACAGACGTTTTGTCTTTTCCGCAGAATGAGATGGAAGCGGGCGTGTTCGACGCCGGAGAGTGCGAGCTGGACTACGACACGGGAGCTGTTATGCTCGGGGATATGGTCCTTTCTCTGGAGCGCTGTCTTGCACAGGGGGAGGAATACGGCCACGGCTTTGAGCGCGAACTGAGCTATCTTACCGTTCACAGCGTTCTGCATCTTCTGGGATATGACCATCTTGACGAGGGCGAGGAAAAGCGGAAAATGCGCGAACGCGAGGATGCGATCATGGAGATGATAGGGCTGTGAGGTCCTTTCTTTACGCTTTTCGCGGCATTGTGCATGCGCTCCGGACCGAGTGCCATATGCGGATACATTTCTGCTTTGCCTTTTATGTGATCGCGGGCGGACTGACGGTCGGGCTCAGCGCCGCCGAATGGGGCGTTGTACTTATCTGCTGCGGCGCGGTCATCGGCATGGAGTGCGTCAACACCGCGCTTGAAAGGCTGTGTGACAGGGTGACGACTGAGCGGGATGACGCGATAATGCACGCAAAGGATGCTGCCGCGGGAGCTGTTCTGGTCTGCGCGCTGTTTTCCGCCGCTGCCGGGTGCGTCATATTCTTCAGCGGGGACAGGCTGCGCCGGGCGCTGGAGTTTTTTGCTCATGATCCCGTGCGCGCGCTGCTGCTCGCGCTGTCGATCGTAATATGGATACTAATGATATTTGGGAGAAAGAATAAATGATTACAAAAACTGCTGTTGTCACGATCTGCGGACGCCCGAACGTGGGAAAGTCCACGCTTACGAATACGCTGGCGGGAGAGAAGATCGCAATCGTCACCAACAAACCGCAAACAACACGCAACCGCATAACCGCCATTGTGAACAGGGGTGATACCCAATTTATAATCATGGACACCCCCGGCTTTCACAAGCCGCGCACCGCTCTGGGAGACTATATGGTCAAGGTCGTGCGCGAGTCCGTGGCGGACGTTGACGCCGTGGTCCTCGTGGTCGAACCGATAGATAACATCGGCCCTCAGGAAGCGGAACTCATCGAGCGCATACGCGCGTCCGGCGTGCCGGCAATACTCTGCATCAACAAGATAGATTCCGTCGAAAAGGAAAAGCTCCTCTCCGTTATTGCAACGTATGCGCAGGCGTTTGAGTTTGCCGCTATTATTCCGATATCCGCAAAGCAGGGAGACGGCGTCGGCGAACTGCTAGGCGAGCTTCAGAAGTTTGCGGAGGACGGCCCGCAGCTGTTCCCGGACGGAATGACCACCGACCAGCCGGAAAAGCAGGTCTGCGCCGAGATCGTGCGGGAAAAGCTGCTGCT
Organism: uncultured Oscillospiraceae bacterium; assembly: GCA_934511545.1. Classification (GTDB taxonomy): domain Bacteria; phylum Bacillota; class Clostridia; order Oscillospirales; family Oscillospiraceae; genus CAKSXP01. The sequence continues at coordinate 3,564 of CAKSWM010000158.1, forward strand.
GTGCCTGGACAAGGAGATACCGCACGGAACGGCGATCGAAGTGACGAAGTTTTCGGAGCGCGATAACGAGATAATAGATCTCGACGTTACGATATACTGTGAAAAGGCCAGCCACAAAGGCATAATTATCGGCAAACAGGGTGCAATGCTCAAAAAGATCGGAAAGCTTGCCCGTGAGGATATTGAACGCTTTATGGGGACAAAGGTGTTTTTGCAGACCTGGGTCAAGGTCAAGGAAAACTGGCGCGACAGCCAGGCGCAGCTGCGGAACTTCGGCTATGACAGTATCGGCTGACAGCTGCCGCGGGTGATGCCAGAGGTCATTGCGGCACAGCACCGAATTATTCGTAATTTTACAAAAACCGGCAAGACGCGGGGCGCTGCGTCCTGCCGGTTTTCCTGTTTGGGCCGGCGGATCATTTCCGCCGCAAGAT
>CAKSWM010000159.1 GCA_934511545.1 uncultured Oscillospiraceae bacterium
CACCTGCTCCGTCGAGCTTGGGGAGCTTCCGCTCGCGTCGGGAGCGCACATCCGGATCCGGTGCACCGACGGCTTTAACGCGGCCGTCTCGGACAGCGCGGCGTTTGTCTCGCTGGGCTGATACGGCGGGAAATTAGAATTACAAAAAGAGTACGGCTGCTTTACGGCAGCCGTACTTTTTTTGTGCTGTTGAATGTTTCGGCAGGGCTCAGATCGGAGCTGCGCGGTTAAAGCTGCTTTCCGTTTCTTACTGCGATCATCTGCGCCGTGATGCTGATCGCTATCTCTTCCGGTGTCGGGCCGCCGATTGGAAGTCCGATCGGGCATATGACGCGAGAGATCTGTTCCTCCGAAAAGCCTTCTTCGCGGAGCATGGCCTGTGCGTTTTCCGCCTTTGTATGACTGCCCAGAACGCCGATATAGCGTGCGGGCGTCGCCAGCGCCTGCCTTGTCAGAACGAGGTCCCCGCTGTGGCCGTAGGTCATGATGACGACATAGTCCCGCCAGGTCACGTCAAGACTGTCCATCAGTCCTTCAAACCGCGCGGTTATCAGCTGCTCTGCATTCGGAAAGGTCTCTGGCGAGAGTATGCCCTCGCGGTCGTCTGCGACCGTGCAGCGGAAGCCGACGGAGGAGAGAACGGGAACCAGCGCACGGGAGACATGACCGCCGCCGAAAACCAGAACACGTTCGGTTTTGTCGAGCGGCTGAACATAGAACTCGCGGCCCTGGCGCAGATATGTTCCGGGCCCGGCCGGAAGGGCGGGATCGGGGTCCGGAAAGAGAAATTCGCCGCTGCCGTCAGGCAGAAGCTCAAAGCACAGCCGGTCTTTGCCTCCCTCCGCAAGGGTGCGCGCATCACCGTCGGAGGGGGAAATATAACGGAAATGGAGTCTGGCCTCGCCGCCGCACACCATTCCGATGCCGTCCGCGGCGTTTTTATCCAGCGAGTATTTGACAATGCCGCCGTGCTTTGCGTCAAGAAAATCCGCGGCGGCTTTGGCAGCGGAAAGCTCGATCGCTCCGCCGCCGACGGTACCGGCGGACGAACCATCGGGCAGGACGAGCATACTTGCGCCTGCGCCGCGCGGTACGCTGCCGCAGCTGTCGATAACGGTTATGAGAACCGAACTCAGGCCCGCGTTCATCGCGTTTCTGAGAGCGGGTATGATTTTTTTCATACGGCATCCCTCCGGTGCTATTATATATCAAAACGGGAATGATGAAAAGCCCTGCTGCGGACAGTCGGGAAAAAAGCCGCGTCTTTCAAAGGAAAGACGCGGCCGGGAGGATGTTATTCGGCGGTCTCCGTCGGAGCCTTGCCGGGAACTTTCTTTGCCGCGTTTACGGCGGCGCGGGTCTGGAGTGTGTCCAGAGTGACCGCGGCGAGGAGGGCGATACCGAGAACGACGTACTTCCAGTACTGGTTCATGTTCAGAAAATTCATGCCGGAATTGAGCACGCCTATGATGAGCACGCCGATGACCATGTTGCTCATCTTTCCGCCGCCGCCGCCCATCTTGATACCGCCAAGCATACAGCCGGCCATGACGATGAACTCGTCCCCGATACCCATCGAGTTATTGACAGTGCTGCTGAGGCGGCCGATGTTAACGACCTGGGCGATGCCGAAGAACAGACCGGCAAGAGCAAAGATCAGGATGCGCATTTTGGCGACCGAGACTCCGGACAGGGCGACCGCGTCGGGGTTGGAACCAAGTGCGTATATATTGCGGCCGAAATAGGTTTTGTTCAGTATAAACGATCCGATGAGCACCATGATTATCATCACGACGACGCCGGACTTCAGGCTGCCGCCGAGAAAAGGAATGTTGTAGCCGCCGAGGATCTTGAAGCCGTTTGACAGTCCCTTATAGGTCTGGGTCATTCCGCCCGAGAGCAGATATGTCGCGCCGTTGAGCATGTACTGCGTCGCCAGAGTGATGATGAAGGGAAAAACCTTCAGCCACGAATACATGACGCCGTTGAACGCCGACAGAGCGACGGCGGCGGCAAGTCCCACGATCAGAGCCACGGCAAAGTTGGTGGAAAGATCGACGCGGGCGATGATTATGCCGACGGTGGAGATCAGAAAGCCTGTGGACAGGTCCATTGCGCCGCCGAGCATGATAAACGTTATGCCAATGCCGAGAATGACAAGATATGCATTCTGGCTCAGAATATTGAGAAGGTTCTGAACGGCAAGGAAATTGCGGTCGGCGACAACGGGACCGAGAATGCCGAACACCGCGATAACGGCGATCAGAACAAAGAGCATCATATATTCACGGAGATATGCGGAAAAACTTTTTTTCTTCATTGCGGTCAAGCCCCCATACTGTTTTTTTCGCGATCATTCGTGGAAGCAAGATCCAGGATGCGTTCCTGAGAGAACTCCTCCCGGGTCAGCTCGCCGGCCAGACAGCGCTCTCCGAACACCACGATGCGGTCCGACATGCCGAGCAGCTCCTCCATGTCGGAGGTTATCATGACGACGCATTTGCCGTCCTCGCAGAGACCGTTTATGAGCTCATAGATCTCGTATTTCGCGCCGACGTCGATGCCGCGCGTCGGCTCGTCGAAGATGACGATGTCCGACTGCGTGGCCAGCGCCTTGCCGACAACGACCTTCTGCTGGTTGCCGCCCGAGAGCGCCATGACCTTTGTGTGTTCGAGATCGGGAGCCTTGATGTGCATGCTGCGGCCGTAGTATTCGGCGATCTCGCGCTCCTTTTTCCTGTCCACGACACCGAAGCGGGATATCTTTTCAATGACGTTGTAAACAAGGTTCCAGGATATGGTCTCGCCAAGGAAGCAGCCCTCGCGTTTGCGGTCCTCGGGGATAAGACAGACCCCGTATTTGTGCATGGCGTCCTTTGGGGAGTTGATCTCCGCTTTCTGCCCGTTTACATACACCTCGCCCCACTGCTTTTTCTCGGCGCCGTATACGACCTTCATGATCTCCGTCCTGCCGGCTCCGACGAGTCCGGATATGCCGAGGACCTCGCCCTTGCGGGCCTTGAAGGAGATGTTTTTAACGCCGTTGCCGGTAAGGTCCCGCAGCTCCAGCGCAACTTCGCCGATTTTGGCATTGCGCTTGGGGAAGGTGGCGCTCATCTCGCGCCCGACCATATATCTTATGAGTTCCGCGCGGTTTGTCTCCGCAGTGTTGAGAGTAACTATGTACTCGCCGTCGCGCAGGATCGAGACCTTGTCCGTGAGCTCAAAAACCTCGTCCAGCCGGTGGGAGATAAAGATGATGGCGACTCCGTCGTCGCGCAGCTTGCGCACGATGCGGAAGAGTATCTCGACCTCCGCAACGGAGAGGGGGGCTGTCGGTTCGTCGAGGATCAGGATGCGGGCGTTTTTGGAAACGGCCTTTGCGATCTCGACGATCTGCATATGCCCCGGAGTAAGGTCGCGCACCGGCGTGGAGGGATCGATATCAACGCCGAAATCATCGAAAAGGCTCTGCGCGATCCGGCACATCTTTTTCTGATCGACCAGAACTCCGTAACGCTCGCCGTAACAGATGTTTTCGGCGGCGGAGAGAACGTCGATAAGGTTGAATTCCTGATAGATGCATTCAACTCCGTGCTTGCGGGCGAGAGAGGGGGTCATTGCTCTATATGTTTCACCATCAATGGTGATGGTTCCGCCATCAGGCGCGTGGGCGCCTGTTATCGTCTTGATAAAGGTGGATTTTCCGGCTCCGTTCTCGCCGATAAGGGCGTGGACCTCGCCGGGGTAAAAGTCGATCGAGACCTTGTCCAGGGCGACGACACCCGGATAGATCTTCGTTATATCCTTTAAGGAAAGGACAGGCTTTTTCTCTTCCAAAACAGTGCCTCCTGTCACCGAAGTGTGCGTTCGCAGATATGAACGTTCAGAAACAGTTCGGTTTGATAAGGGCGGCGCAAGGT
>CAKSWM010000160.1 GCA_934511545.1 uncultured Oscillospiraceae bacterium
TCTTATCGGTGAGAAGGATGAGCGCATCGTCGATGACGGCTTCCATCTTCTCGGTATCGGTGGCCATGTACGGAGTGACATAGCCGCGGTCGAACTGCATGCCCTCGACGACCTCGGAATAGGTCTCGGCGGTCTTGGACTCCTCGACGGTGATAACGCCGTTCTGGGAGACCTTCTCCATAGCCTCTGCGATCAGGTTGCCGATGACTTCGTCGCCGGAGGAAACGGTGCCGACACGGGCGATGTCAACGGTGCCGCTGACGGGGTGAGAGGCGGCGCGGATGGCGCCGACTGCGGCGTCGGTGGCCTTCTGGATACCGCGGCGCATGACCATCGGGTTGGCGCCCGCGGCAACGTTCTTCAGTCCCTCGCGGACCATGGCCTGGGCCAGAACGGTCGCGGAGGTGGTGCCGTCGCCGGCGGTGTCGTTGGTCTTGGTGGAGACTTCCTTGATGAGCTGTGCGCCCATGTTCTCGAAAACGTTCTCAAGCTCGATCTCCTTGGCGATGGTGACGCCGTCGTTGGTGATCAGGGGAGAACCGTACTTCTTGCCGAGGACGACATTGCGGCCCTTGGGGCCGAGGGTGATCTTAACGGTATCGGCGAGCTGGTCAACGCCGCGCTGGAGAGCCTTGCGCGCTTCTTCGCCGTAAATTATCTGTTTTGCCATGATATATTCCTCCTAAAACTTACTCGACTATCGCAAGGATGTCGCTCTGGCGAACGATCATATACTCCTCGCCGTCTATCTTGACGCTGGTGCCGCTGTACTTTCCGGTGATGACCTTATCGCCGGCAACGACTTCCATCTCGACCTCGTTGCCATCGACGAATCCGCCGGGGCCGACAACGACTACTTCATATACTTCGGGCTTTTCCTGAGCGGCGGAAGAAAGGATGATGCCGCCCTTCGTTTTCTCTTCGGCCTGGATCTGCTTGAGGACCACGCGGTCTGCCAAAGGTCTAAGGTTCATTATATATTGCCTCCTAAAAAATTATTACGATTTAAGTTGAATTAGCACTCTTTAGGTATGAGTGCTAACCCGTCTATAATAATAGTCGATGATCCCCCAATGTGCAAGCTGTAAAATTGGGATAATAAAGGATTATTTCCGTAAAAACCGGGATTAATTCAATTTAAGCGGCCTCCGCCAATTGAAACCTCCCAATTTTTCCGTTTTGCTTCGGTTTTCTCGATTTCATTCTTAAAATATTCCATGTTGGCGGGAAAAATAAAGTTGACGCCGCCGGGGATGAGCTCAAAGCGGACTTTGTCTGCATAAATGGCCTCGCCGTCGATGTTGACGACCATTTCCCCGCTGCTTTCGATCTCCATTTCCGTTGCGCGGAGGTGGGTTATGTATTCCGGGTGTTTGCGGAACTGCCCCTTGGCGTAGCTGCCGACAACGCGGGCGAAGGTAAGGCGGGAGACCGCCTTCACGATCAGAAAGTCGATCAGTCCGTCATCGACTCTGGCGGAGGGAACAGGGTTGAACGAGCCGCCGTAGCAGGTGCCGTTGCAGGCGCAGACGAGCGTCTGCTCGCCGTCAAACTCGCGGTTTGCGCAGCGCACATGCATGGGCTGGGTGATGCCCTTGACGAGGTTTACGACGGTGGAGACGATGTAGCCGCCCTTTCCGCCGATGACGGGCAGCTGGCTGTATTTATGGACGGAGGTGCCGATGCGCGCGTCTATGCCGACGGAGCAGATGTTGACGCTCAGCCTGCCGTTGCAGGAGATGAGATCGATGGGCCGGATCTCGCCGTTTATGAGCTCGGAAAGGTCAAAGAAGCGCGAGCTTTCGCTTCCGAAGGCTTTGATGAAATCGTTGCCGGTGCCGTAGGGGAAATGGGTAACGGCGGTGTTGGGAAAGCCCGCCGCGCCGTTGACGCATTCGTTGAGAGTTCCGTCGCCGCCGCAGGCATAAACGCGAAGCGTTTCGCCGGTCTGGGACTCGCGCCTGATTTTCTCTGTTGCGTCAAGGGGAAAAGCGGTGACATAGACCTCGAAATCGTCCTCGCGTCCGGAAAACGCCAGAGCGACCTTGCTTGTGATCTCCTGGGTCCTGTCCCTGCCTCCGGCGACCGGGTTCACGATGAAAAGATGCTTCACGGTTCTTTATCCTCTCTTTTTATATCATTATTTCTCTTTCTTTTAGTTTTTTATCTTTTACCTTTTACTTCTATTTTGGCTTTTTAGCTTTACCGAGCGTATGTCCCTCTGAAAGAGACCCACGCTTGGTAAAGCTAAAAGAAAAACTGGAAGCAAAAAGGCAAAAATATTTTAAAAGTACATATAAAGCTCACATTTTATCATACCGTTATAGAGCTTGCGTTTTTTGTCCGCCGTTCTGCCGAAGCCGCGTTCAAACTCGGTGTGCGAGGACAGGATATACTTTTTCCAGCCGTCGCCGCTGCCGAGCGCGCGCAGAGCATTCCCGAACTGTTTATACAGCGCCTCGGCGGACTGTTTTTCCATCAGACGCTCGCCGTAGGGCGGATTTGTGACGATAACGCCCTCGTCCGTGCCGCGGTCGAATTTCGCCGCGTCCGCAACGGAGAAGCGGATGATATCGTCAACGCCCGCGCGCCGGGCGTTCTTTTTTGCGATCTCAACGGCCTCGGGGTCGATGTCGGATGCATATATCCTGTAATCGCCGCTGAACTCTCTTGCGCGGGCTTCTTCCCGCGCCTCCTGCCATATCCGGGAGTCGAAGCAGCGCCACTTTTCGGCGGAGAACGTCCGGTTCAGCCCCGGCGCGCGGCCCTTGGCAGCCAGCGCCGCCTCGATGGCGATGGTGCCGCTGCCGCAGAACGGGTCGCAGAAATCGCCTCTGCCGCGGTAATGGGCAAGATCGACCATCGCGGAGGCAAGCGTTTCGCGCAGGGGCGCGGCCACATGCGCCGGGCGGTAGCCGCGTTTGTGCAGTCCCGCGCCGCTGGTGTCCAGATACAGATAAGCTGTGTCCTTCATGATGGAGAACTGGATCTGATACGTATCGCCGTCCTCGCGGAACCAGTTTATGTCATACCACTCCGAGAGCCTGTCAACGACGGCCTTTTTAATTATTTTCTGGCAGGCCGGCACGCTTTCCAGCCGGCTGTCAAGGCAGTGGCCCTTGACGGGGAAAGCGCCGTTGCGCGGGATGAAGCGCTCCCAGGGCAGCGCCTTGACGCCCTCGAACAGCTCGTCGAAGGTCCGCGCGGGAAATGCGCCCAGCTCGATGAGCACACGCTCGCCGAAGCGCAGGCGGATGTTCGCCTGCGCAAGCTCGCGCTCCGTTCCGGAGAAGCAGACCCGGCCGTTTTCGGCGCGGACGTTCTCCATCTTCATTCTTCTAAGCTCGCTTGCCAGCGGCCCCTCAAGGCCGAAAAGACAGGGCGAGCACATCTCAAGCTTCACTGCCGTCATCCTCCGTTTCCGACGGGGCCGCGGCGTCCGCGGACCCGGATATTTTTTCTTCTGCCGCCGGTTCCGGCTCTTCCGCGCCGCTCCCGGCTTGTTCCGGTTCCGGCGCGTATTTTCCAAGCGTCAGACGCAGGAAGACCGCCACCGCATACATGAACAGCACCCACGCAATGCCCGAAAGCACCCAGGCCCAGACGGACGGCAGCCGCCCGGTCATGTCCGCGCGCAGGGCGGCGAGGGAAAGGTGGTCGGCATAGTCCTGAACATCGGCGTCCACGAGCCCGGCCTCCGCCATCCAGTCCTTGTTCAGGCCGAACCAGTCATAAAACATCGCCGCTGTTTTGTCCGTCAGCTCCTCGGCCGTTCCGGTCACGAGGATATAGTCGTTTATAAAGGCCGTGCGGCCGTTTATGAAGTCATAGGTCGAGTTATAGACCGTATCTGCCGAGTCAAAATAGCGCTCCGGCAGGATGATAACGGCGAAACGCCCGCCGTAAGG
>CAKSWM010000161.1 GCA_934511545.1 uncultured Oscillospiraceae bacterium
TACCAGCTCCAGGCCGGAGCAGGTGTCACGTCTGCTCCGGTCTTTTTTGTAAAAAACCGAAGTCTACGTGTCAGAATGTGTAAAAAAGTCCCGAGCCATTCAGGTTCGGGACTTTTCGACTGTCCGGGGAGACTATTCCGGAAGCGGGGAATAGCCGCTTATGGCGGCGTTGACCATGGACATGAAGCCGTCGTATTCTGTTGAATAGTTTTTTTCCTCCCAGATGAAAACTCCGAAAGCTTCATAGCCGGTGTCCTGCCAGGCGCTGCGGAATTTGGAAAGTCTGGATTCGTAGTCATCGGCGGAAATGCTCTCGCCAAGATAGCTGCAATGTGTGGAGACAGTTTCACCGCTGTCAATGTCGAAGTCGTCATAGCGGTAGAGAACGCTCGTGAGACCCAGAATGCCGTCTGTTCCTGAAAACTCAATAAGCTCTGAATAGCTGAAATCCAGAGCGCCGTTTCCGGAGTCGACGAAGAAACGTGTCTCTCCGCTGTCGGAGCGCATCAGGCGAAAATCATCAAAATAATTGGCGTTGACATATAATGTGGAGTAATGCGTGCCGCCGAATTCCTGCCCAAGGTCCATCATGTTTGCGGAGACACATTCAACGGCGCCGTCTTTATCCGTGATGTCGAAAAGCTGAACGCCCATCGCGGCGGAAGCGCCGGAGTCAAACAGCAGCATCTCGGGTGTGCCGTCAATGTCGAGGTCGATAAAGCCTACGCCGGCAATGCCGCCGTAGCACAGTTCGGAGATACGGTCAAAGTTTTCTTCAAGAAAGGCTTTATAGATATCAAAACTGTCGGTCTCGGCGGGCTCCTGTCCGGGCTCATCGGGAGTGTCGCCGGGGGCGTCACCGGGCGTTTCCGGATCGGAGGGCACTTCCGGCGTTTCGGGCGCAGGGCTGTCCGCCGCTGGAGAAACCGCAGAAGGCTCTTCCGTGGTAAGGCCCGGCTGGGGCGGTGCCTGGGTGCAGGCGGCAGCGCACAGCAGCAAGCACACCGCGAGAAGTATATGTAAACACTTTTTCATAAACTACCTCCATTAAAACATGGAGCATTATAGCATGTTCTCAATCCTAGGTAAATACCTGCACAAAAACTGTAGAATTTGTTGATTTTAGAAACATTTTTGAGAATTTATCACCGCTTCGGCAGCATGGAGGTCGAGGCTCTCAAGGCCGGAAACGCGGTTGTGACAAGGACCTACTGGACCTTCGGCGGTTATGTCACCGATACATACTATATCAATGTGACGGAAGACGACAAATATGTCGATCACATTGATATTGATGTCAGGGTCGGCAATGCTATCAGACTCACGGCAGATGATTTCAGAAATGCAGTTATAACAAGGCCCCGCGGCGGCGTGATGGAGAACGTGAGCACCGCAGGTGCAGCATTCTCTTACACCGATAACGGCACTCAGCTCTGCATGTCGGGAAGCTTCATCGTCGGAACAAAGAGCAATCCTTATACTTATACCGTAACGATCACAAAGAACAACGTGGTCCTTTCCGAAACTATCACTTATTGGAACGGAAACCACTGCCGTGCGCGCACGGATTATGTTGCCAGAGGTTCCGGTCTTGATTTCGAGCTTGGTGTTAATGAGATAACCTACACGCTCGCGAACACAATTGCGTTGAAACGGATTTCACTCCGCACGAGGATGCGCCGCTGGTGATGCTCTCCACCTGTACGTCGGGACGCCGCATCGACCGGTTTGTGGTCCATGCCGCCCTCGTCGCGATAAAATACTGACCAAATGCCGAAAAAGCCCGAACAAAAATGTTCAGGCTTTTCTGTTGACAAATAACTGTATTATGCGTATAATACAGTTAAACTGTATTACGCGATTAATACGGTTGAGTGAGGTGAGGAAATTGATCTCGTTTGACAGCTTCATAATCGAACCGGGAGTCCCGATCTATCAACAGCTTCTGCGCTTTATAAAGCGCGGAGTCGCCGGCGGAGTGATATGTGACGGGGATGAACTGCCTTCGCGCCGTGTGCTTTCGGCGCTGCTCGGTGTGAACCCCAACACCGTGCAGAAGGCGTACCGGATGCTGGAGGATGAGGGGTTCATTTCCTCGCGCACGGGCGCGAAGAGCTTTATGCAGCTCGACGGGGACAAGATCGCCGGCGTGCGCGCGGAACTCATGGAGAACGAGGCAGGCGCTTTTATAAGCGCGCTGCGCCAGTCCGGGCTTTCAAAGCAGGATGTGCACGGGCTGATCGACAGGCTTTGGGGCCGGGGGGATGAAGGATGAAAAAGCATTTATCGGTTTTGATGCTCTTTGTGCGCAGCAGCATATATAAGCTTTCAACGCTGCTTGTTCTGATGACGGCAGCGGAGACCGTGCTGTTTGCCATTGCGCTGAAGAAACTGCCGGATTCGATGGCGGAGACCGTTTTTTCGCACAGCAGGATCGGCATCGTCTGCGGCGCGGCGTTTGTTTTATATACCGCGGTGCTCTGTTTGACAGGCTGTGAATTCGGCTCGAAACAGGGATACACGCTGCGCCGCCTGCGGGTTTCGGAGTGGAACATATACTTCTGGCAGGCGGGCTATAATTTCTGCTGCTATCTGATCTTCTGGTTTGTCCAGCTTGCGGCCGCGCTGCTCATGTGCCGGCTTTACATGGCACGGGGCGGCGGAGTACAGGATGTGTTTCTCGTGTTTTACAGGAACTCTTTCCTGCACAGCCTTCTGCCGCTTGACGAGACGTCAAGATATATCCGTGATCTGCTGCTCGCCGCGGCGTTGGGGCTGGAGACGGCGTATTTCCCCCTCTGTCAGCGTTATGGAAAACCGGCGATAAGCACGGGTCTTATGACGGGGATGACCGTAGTCATGTTTGCGGGTTCGATGGGAAGCTTTGGCACCGATGTGATGGTTATATTGCTTTCCGCGGTTTTTGCGGCGGTCTCCGTATGGGGAGCTTACAGCAGGAGGGAAAGCTATGAAGCCTGATCTCAGCCGTTTTGTGCCCGTCGGAATAGATGCGGTACAGGAAGGAAAATGGGTTTTGAAGGGCTTGGGCTGCGCCGCCGGATTCAGCTTTCTGCTGTTTATCATCCGGTGCTGCCGGGCACGCGGAGACCTGTTCACGACGCGGCTCGGAAAGCGCGTGATGATCGAGGGCGCGATGATGGCGGGGCTTAAGGATGTGCTGGGCATCGCGTTTGCCGGGTTTGCGGTCCTCGCGATCGCGATGCTCGCGCTTGCGGCTTATCATTATATTTATCACCGCATCGGAAGCCGAAGCATTTATCTGATGCGCCGTCTGCCGGACAGGTCGGAGCTTCACAGGCGCTGTCTTGCGCTGCCTGCGGCGGGGATCGTCTGTTGTGCGTGCGCGGCATTTCTGCTGCTGTGCATTTATTATTGGATATATATTGCCATGACACCGGCACAGTGCCTTGTGCCCGGACAGTGGCAGGCACTCTGGAGGTGAAACCATGATAGAGCTTAAAAACGTAAGCAAGCGTTATCCGGGAAAGGACGCGCTCAAGGACATAAATCTGAAGCTGCCGCGCGGCGAGATCGTCGGGCTTTTCGGAGAAAACGGCGCGGGCAAGACCACGCTCATCAAGAGCATACTGGAGCTCGTTTCGCACAGCGGCGAGATAACCCTTGATGGTGAACCGGTGAGCCGGAGAAATATTGCAAAGCTCTCGTTTGCAACGAGCGAGCATTCATTTTTCCCGAATCTTACGCCCCGCGGGCACGCGGATTTCTATTCCGTGCACTTTCCCGTTTTTTCGGAAAAACGCTTTTCGGCGCTGATGGAGTTTTTCGGCCTGCCGATGCACAGGACCGTATCGCGGTTTTCAACGGGACAGAAGAACCAGTTTGAGGTCATAATGGCCCTGA
>CAKSWM010000162.1 GCA_934511545.1 uncultured Oscillospiraceae bacterium
GGGATGGGCAGCGTGAATGCGGTCTCGGCCTCGCCGCCGAGGAGGCTTATTCTGTAAAAACGGCTGGAGACCGAGGGCTCCTTTCCGTCGCCGCGGCTGCTGCGGAAAATGACCGTGTCGTCATCCGTGTAGCAGAAGAAGCCGGAATCCTTTCCGCCGGAGGTAAGGCGGCGTATGACTCCGTCCTTCCTGACGTAGAGGCTGGTGAGATATTTGTTTTCTTTTTTGTCGGCGGTCGTAACGGCGAAGCAGGCGTTTGAGCCGGAAGGTGAAAATTCGACGCCGGAGATAAAGCTCAGATTACAGAAATCATCGATAGCAATGGGTTTCATGGCATGGCCTCCCTTTGGTAAGTTTTAAGAGAAGGAGTAAAAAAGCTAAAAATCCCAAATGCTGTTGCATTCGGGATTTTTGGTGGAGGAGGGTGGATTCGAACCACCGAAGTCACTGACAACAGATTTACAGTCTGCCCCCTTTGGCCACTCGGGAACTCCTCCGTATTGAATTTTTCAGCAGAGCAAGTTGGAGCTGGTGGACGGATTCGAACCCCCGACCTGCTGATTACAAATCAGCTGCTCTACCGACTGAGCTACACCAGCAGATACCAGCGACGATTATAATAACAAACCGGCTCGGGTTTGTCAACATAATTTTTAAAAAATTACGAAAAACTTGAAGATATTAAAAAAGACAGGGTGAACAGATGAGTTTGATGGAATTGGCAGAACAGTACAGAGAGACCAGCGAGAAATGCAGGGCGCGGCTCAGAGAGCTGAGAGAGCGCGTGAAAGACGGATCGATCGGCGAGACCGAACGCCTCGTACTGCGGCGGAAATGCACTATTCTCGATGGGATGGCGAGAGAGACCGCCGCCATATCAAAATATCTTGCGAACTATTATGGGGGTGACGACGTCTGATAAACGAAAGAGAATTTGCACTGCTTGAGTACTCGATACTGCGCAAATATCTGCGCATGGCCTCGGCTCCGGGCAAAAGCGCCGAGCACAGGATCGCGCGGGCAATGGAAGAGGAGCTGACTCCGCGCCAGAAACAGATGGTGAGGATGTATTACATCGAGCAGAGGACCATGCAGGACATCGCCGGGGAGCTGGGTGTGGCTGTGTCCACGGTCAGCCGGACGATAGCCAGGGGAAAGAGAAGGCTCCGCCGCTGTCTGCGCTATGGAGGCAGCACGCTGCTCGACTGCGCGGAGGAGAAGCTGTGATCCGGAGTACCGGAGATTTTGCCTGTTTGCAGGGCGGAGACATTTATGGTATGCTCTTGTCAGCTGCAAAAAACGGAGAAACAGAAAGATATGAGACAAAAACTTAGCCTTTTGGCTGTGCTGAGCCTTACGCTCGCAATATTTGCCGCCTGCTCCCCGGGAGCTGCGGCCCCGCCGGGAGCGGAGATCCCGGTCGTGACGGCGGACCCGCATGAGGGCGAGATCCTTGTTTCCGACGGCATGGGCGGTACGATGTGGGTCAGGGATTACAAGGATCTGCCCCGCAACGAATACAACACCGCCTGCCTTGGCAGAGACGGGGAATACATAACCTATGAGTCCGGCGAACACACCGCCCTGCGCGGCATCGACGTTTCATTCTACCAGGGCGGTATCGACTGGCAGGCCGTCGCGGGCGACGGCGTTGAGTTCGCGGTCATCCGCGCGGGCTATCGCGGCAGTACGGAGGGCAAGCTGAACACGGACGAGCGCTTTGAGGAGAATCTGACGGGCGCAATGTCCGCGGGACTGCGCGTCGGCGTATATTTTTTCTCGCAGGCGATAACCGAAGAGGAAGCGCGGGAAGAGGCGCGGTATGTTCTGGAGCTTCTTGACGGGCGCACGCTCGATTTGCCGGTGTTTTTCGACTGGGAGCATGTGACGAGCGACGAGGGCGCGAGAACGGATACGCTCAGCGGCGCGGCCCTGACAGGCTGCTGCCTTGCCTTCTGCGAGGAGATAATGGGCGCGGGATATGAGGCAGGCGTGTATTATTACCGGAACCTAGCTTACAGGATGTATGAGCTTGACAGGCTCGAGGGCCTTGTCAAGTGGCTGGCATGTGCCGGGACGACTCCGGACTATTACTACGATTTCGACATCTGGCAGTATTCCTTTACGGGCTCCGTCGCGGGGATAGAGGCGGATACGGACCTGAACCTCTGGTTCATACCGCGCGATACGGGTCCCGAACCGGTCACCGGGGATGAGGACGGAAGCGGCGCGGAGACCGCGGCGCTGTATGGGGACAGGCTTGCGGCGCTCGGCACAGAGAATTATGCGTGGATAAACCTGACGGATGAGCAGCTGTGCGGGGTCGTGGACGTGCTGACGGAGAACGGACTGTGCGCGATCGACGTATCACAGAGCCGCGCCCTGTCGCATACGGATATGGCGGCGGCATTTGCCGAAAGCTATTCGTCCGGCGGGGAGGCCGTGCTGGAAATATATGAGGTGTGCTATGACGGCGGATTTATCCTCCACAGGCTCGAGCGCAGCGGCAGCGGCGCGTTTGTCACGCTCACGCGCGTTGCGTGGGATGAAAAAACGCCGGTCGTGACCTATTCGTTGCGGTATCCGGTCACGAAGCTGGAGATCACGGACAGCGCGCTTTATTATGAGTATTACATGGCCGACAATCCCGAAGGCGGCAACCACGATGGGCATATAGACACGCAGGTAAGCTTCAGACTGAGCTGAGGCAGGAGCATATAACAGACCATAAAGCGGCCGGAGGGCGATCGCCCTCCGGGCGTTTGCAGATATTGGGGCAAGGCGCTCTTTCCGCCTTGCCCTTGTTAATCGACGCTTATATTATTTGTTTATGAACTGGATGCCGAAGCCTGTCAGTTCGCCCGTTGTGCTGTCCGTTTCCGTATACAGCTCCAGACGGTTGAGGCTTTCGCCGGACTCGGTCTCCCAGCGCCAGAAGAGCATTTTCTCCCCCGGAGAGTCGAGAACGTCCTCGACCGGATCGCCGAGGCTGCCCGAGGCGATGTCCAGAAGCGTGTCAAACGCTTCCTGCATTCCGGCCCGGTCAAAATACTTATCCTCGACCATGATCTGGCATTGCTTGATCCCGTTCAGCGCGGTGTTGTCGGAAAAATAGGGGACGGCGGTTATCTCAAGGCTGTCTGCGGTGATGCTCAGCCAGAGTTCGGGGTCGTTTTCCGGATAAAACGGCATTGCCGAAACGCCGAAATGCTCCGGCAGCGCGGAAAAATCGCTGTCCCAGGGGACGCCCGGAAAGGCGAACAGACCGTCGGTTTGGCGTACCAGCTCTTCAAAGCTGTATTCCAGCACCACGTCGTTTTCCTCCGGCGTGTAACAGGCGTCTGCCGCGCCGCCGTGCCCGACTTCATCCGTGGGAGACTCTGGCGCGGCTGTGCTGTTTTCGGTGACGTTGGCGTCGGCAGACGCCTCTTTTGTGCCGCCGCAGCCGGAAACAGTGAGCAGCATGGAAACGGCCAGCATGAAGCGTTGTGTCAAGTGCTTTTTTGAGTTATTGACGCAAAAAGGGGGCGAAATGGCGAAGTGGCAAAGTGGCAAGGTATCTGGGTTTTGCCACTTGGATTTTGCCAGTTCACTTTTTTAGGGCGTGATACCATGCTGCGCCGATACGCTTTGAGGTAATGCGCCCGTCAAGGTTTTTCTTTGCCGCCCGGACAGTACGGGCAGAAATCCCCGCGTCGGCTGCGGCTTTCTCTATATCCTCGCTGGCAAGCTCTTTTCCGTCTGCCAGTAGGTCAAGTATCAGCTTTTCAGCCTGTTCGGTTTTGGTGGCGTTGTTGCCGCCCGCGCCGGACAGCAGCTCGTCGGCGGTTATATCATATTCG
>CAKSWM010000163.1 GCA_934511545.1 uncultured Oscillospiraceae bacterium
GCACATTGTTGATCTGGTTGGGGTAATCGCTGCGTCCCGTCGCAACGACGAGCGCGCCGCCGGCCTTTGCCTCGTTCGGGAATATCTCCGGCGTCGGGTTGGCGCAGGCAAAAACGACCGCGTCCTTCGCCATTGTTTTCACCATATCCGTTGTGAGCACGCCCGCGGAGGACACGCCGATGAATATGTCCGCGCCCGCGACGGCGTCCGCGAGGGAGCCGGTCTTTCGCCGCGGGTTCGTGACCTTCGCCATCTGCTGCTTGACCTCGTTCATGTGCTCGGCGCGCCCGTTATAGATCGCGCCCGCGCGGTCGCAGAGCGTGATGTCCGCAAAGCCCGCGGTCAGCAGCAGCCGCGCGATGGAAATGGCCGCCGCGCCCGCGCCGTTGATGACGACGGATACCTCTTCCTTCTTCTTTCCGGTTACGCGCAGCGCGTTGGTGAGCCCCGCGAGGGTTATGATCGCCGTGCCGTGCTGGTCGTCGTGAAAGATGGGGATGTCGCATTTTTCCTTCAGCCTGCGCTCGATCTCAAAGCAGCGCGGCGCGGAGATATCCTCGAGGTTGACTCCGCCGAAGGAGCCGGAGATGAGGTATATCGTGTTCACGATCTCGTCCACGTCGTGGCTCTTTATGCAGAGGGGGAAGGCGTCAACTCCGCCGAATTCTTTGAACAGCACGCATTTTCCCTCCATGACGGGCATTCCAGCCTCCGGTCCGATGTCGCCGAGGCCGAGCACGGCGGAGCCGTCCGTTGCGACAAGGCACATGTTCCAGCGCCGTGTCAGCTCGTAGGACTTGTCAATGTCGTCCTTTATCTCAAGGCAGGGCTGTGCAACGCCGGGGGTATAGGCAAGCGACAGATCCTCCGCGTTTTTTACCGGAACGGTTGAGCGAATCTCGATCTTTCCGCGCTTTTCATAGTGCAGCGCAAGGCTTTTTTCCGCAATCGTCATGGTTTGGAACCTCCCGAATATGTGATCAAATAAGAATAAGCAACCAATTTATCTTAACACAGCGGCAGGACAGGCGCAAGATTTTTGCGCCGGAGGTATTTGATGTTGACATTTTGATTAAATTTATATATCATGTGATTAATAAAAGTTATCACAGGAGATATAAATGAAAATAACGGATATAAAGCTTTGGGCAAGACGCGTGCTCGTTTACTGCGCGGGTCTTTTCATAATGGCGCTTGGCGTAGTTTTTTCGGTCAAATCGGCGCTTGGCGTCAGCCCTGTGACCTGCCTTGCAAATGTGACCAGCAATATAACCGGGCTTGGGCTGGGCTTATGCACGACCGGGACATACTGTCTGTATATCGCCGTGGAGCTGCTTATCCTGCGGCGCGATTTCAAGGCGAAGATGCTGCTCCAGATCGCGGCGTCATTCTTCTTCGGCCTGCTGGTGACGCTGGCGACAAAGCTGCTCGCGTTTATTCCCGCGCCGCAGACCTATATCATGCGCATGGCTTTCCTGCTGTGCAGCGTGCCGCTTGTCGCACTCGGCGTCATGCTTTATCTCGCGCCGCAGATATTGCCGACGCCGGGAGAGGGACTGTCGCTTGCGGTGTCAAAAAAGACGGGGCTGCCGGTTGCAACGTGCAAGATAATAACCGACTGCTGCATGGTCGCCGCATCCGCCGCCGCCTCGCTCATCTGGTTCCACGCGCTGATCGGCGTGCGCGAGGGCACGGTCATCTGCGCGCTCACGGTCGGATTTGTAATGAAGCGCATGCAGCGCCTGTGCCAGAACGCGCTTCTGTGCTTCGTCGGGCGCGATACCAGGCTCGACCGCACCATAGGCGAGATGCCGGACTCCGTGGCGGAGCCCAAAATGGTCATCTCCATCGGGCGCGAATTCGGCTCCGGTGGATATGAGATCGGGCGGAAGCTCGCGGAAAGGCTTGGACTGCAATTCTACGGCGACAAACAGCTCATCCCGCTCGAGAGCGCGGAGAGCGGACTTTCGGAGGAGTTTATCCGCCGCCACGAGCAGCGGATGAGCCACAGCGTCGTTTACGACTTTATGACGAGCGGCTATGCGATGTTCAACGAGGAGCTCCCGCCGCTGGAAAAGCTCTTTGCCGCGCAGGGGCGCATCCTCCGCCGCATCGCCGCACAGGGCGGATCCTGTGTTATTGTCGGCCGCTGCTCGGACTATCTGCTGTATAACGACCCGAACAGCTTCCGCATCTTTGTCCACGCGAAGCCGGAGTTCAGAACGGCGCGCATCGCCGAAAAATGCGGCGTCAGCCCGGAGTTTGCCCGGGATGACATGGTGAAAACGGACCTCGCCCGCGCAAGGCATTACCGACATTTTACGGGCCGCGAGTGGGGCAATACGAAGTATTTCAACCTCGCCGTGGACAGCGGCATGTTCGGCATCGACGGAAGCGTTGAGCTGATATGCGCCGCGCTGAGCACCTGGAGCAGTGAGCGCGTTAAGTAAGATGTGAACTTATGGTCAACAGCCGCCGCAGTTCAAACTGCGGCGGCTGTTTTTGGTATACTTTGCCCGGTGCAGCGTATAATATGCGGTTTCGCACTGCGCCGGAGCCTCCCGTATCAGAGGGGCTATGGATTTCCGTAAGGTTCGGGCAAAAAACGACCTCTCCGGTAAAATATTAGGAGACTGTAAATTGCGTAATTTGCACTATATATATATCAAATTGCTGCACTTTGATCAACAATGCTGTTATAATTATTAAAAGGAGGAATGATCAACATGTAAATATCTTTAATGTGAGGTTGAGCATATGAAAAAGTTTCTTATCGCGGCGTTGGGATTCTGTCTACTGCTTGTTGGAAACATATACTCTTTACACAATCCGCTGAGGTATTACTCTGACAGGCTCGATGAATATTTTGAAAAAAGCAAGACAAATAACCAGCAGTATATCGATCACACACCCATGAACGAGATGTATTTTCCGGACATCGTATATGCGGTCGGAAAGATAATGTATTGGCCTTCAGACGAAGCGTCGCTTTCAGAGCTGGACAGAATAGGTGTTGAAGTCAAATGCTTCTCCGGATTTTGCCAGACCAATATATTTTGACGGGTTTACCGTTGCGCTGTCAGCAGCCTGCGTTATTTTCCTTATAGGTATGATGAGAGAAAGATAGGGGGATAAGAATGTATAAATCATCAACTGCGCCAATAGGACCAGGCGATAGCGGAGGGCCTATATACATTTATTATAATTCTCAGTATCAAATTCATGGTAATATAGTATGCGGACAAGTTGTGTCATCATCTTCACTGACTGCATATAATGTATATTCAAGTCCAATATACTATGCAATTTATGCAGGTTTCTCTCCTAAATATGGATGACAGGTATTAATGCTAGCCTATTCATGCATAGCCCATATTGGAAACCCCGGTCTGTATATTAGGCACAGACCGGGGTTTTAAACAGACTTTTGCTTTTCCTTATCAGATGGAAGCAGGAAAGATATTTTTAAATATCATCAGGTGAAATACACAAGCTCGTCCTCGGGCGGATCGACGTTGTATTCGATGTCCGTCAGCGTCAGCCACGGGCCCTCGCCGTTATAGGTCTTGTGATTCTTTACGTCGCATCTGGCCGTAACATACACCCAGGAGCGGTGCTCCGGCACGGCGAATTTTCCCGGATCGCAGATGAAGCCGACAAAGGTTATATCCTCGACACAGCAGGTCATGCCAAAACGTCCGGGCACGAAGCAGTTCGCCGGTATCTTCTTTGAATGACAGCTCATCGCGCGGAAGCGCACGGTCTTGCCCTTGTATTTATACGGGTCCTCGGCCGCGTCCAGATACCAGATGCCGTAATCC
>CAKSWM010000164.1 GCA_934511545.1 uncultured Oscillospiraceae bacterium
GCCAACCGCTCGCTCACTTCGCTGCTCGTCCTTCTCAAATCGAAACAAAAGTTTCGATTTGATTTAGGAAGAAGGAGCAAGCGGATATGCAGTTTTCGCAGTTCCTGCGGAAACGGAATGGAGCGTGCTTCTTCTGACGCGGCCACCCTTTGGCCTGTTCTTTTGGGCACTTTTCTTGCAGGAGCAAGAAAAGCGCCTCTCCGAAGGAAACAAGGCTTGGTAAAGCTAAAGATAAAAAAAGCAGCAATTACCACCTCTCTGCTCTCATAATTCACAAATTATCTATCATTTTTCCGCATTATATGGTATACTGACAAATCACAGCTTTACAGGTAGAGTTATGACAGAAAACAACGGACAAACTTCCAAACGCAGACAGACGCTGCGTTCGCTGGCTGCGGCAGGCATCGTGCTGATACTGGCGCTGGCCGTCGCAGCGTTTCTCTTCCGCGACAGGCTGTTTTCGCCCGGCCCCGCGGACCGGTATGCGGACATCGAGCCTTTCACCTATGAGACCGGCTCCGACCAGCGCTTTGCGCTCTGCGGCGATGGGCTCGCCGTCGCCTCCACAACGGGGCTCCAGCTCACGGATCAGGCGGGAAACACGATTGCAAAAAGTATCTTTTCCATGGAAGCGCCCGCGGTGGACGCCTCCGAAAAGCTCGCCATATTCTTCGACGCCGGCGGAACGGCTCTCTATGCGGCCGACAGGACCGGCGCCGTGACCCGGCTCGACCCCGAGGGCACGATCATCTCCGCCGACATGGCGGAAAACGGCTATTTCGCCGTCTGCACCCAGGAGGCGGGCTATAAGGGCCTTGCAACGATATACAACAGCGCGCTCTCGCCCGTTTACCGCTGGTATTCCGGCTCCGGCTGGCTGATGAAATGCGCAGTTTCGCCGGACGGCGGGGCCATGGCCGCGATCTGCGCGGAGAGCGGCGGAACGGTGCTTCACATCTTCCGGCTCGACTCCGAAACGGAAAAGGCCTCGCTCACACTTGCGGATAAGCTGTATTTCGACGTCATCTGGCTGGGCGGTTCGCGCCTGTGCCTTGTCAGCGAGGACGACATCGTCTTTGTCGATTCATCCGCCGGGGACCAGCGCAGCTTCGGCTTCGAAGGGGCCTATCTCGTTGACTACGCCGTATCCGGCGGGCACCTGTCCCTGTTCCTGAGCGAATATCTGACCGGGGGCACGGGCACGCTGACAAGCTTCGACACGACCGGCGAGATCCTCGCCTCCGTCACGACGGACCGTTCGCTCGTTTCGCTCTCCCGCAGCGGGGAAAAAACGCTGGCGCTTTATACGGACGGCTGCGTACTTTACGGCGCGGACCTTTCCGAAAAGGGGGCGGAGGAGGATATCCTCGGCGTCAAGGGCGCGCTGCTGCGCTCGGACGGCAAGGCGCTGATGCTCTCGGCGTATTACGGCGAGCTGAAGACCATATCATAAGAACAGAGCTGCCCGAACAAGGCATACACACATAAACGCCATAGGGGGAAACACTGGTGAAACTTATCATTGATCTGATTTTTGTCGCGATACTCATAATCTGCGGCTGGGCCGGATATAAAAAAGGCATCATAATGGGAATAGGCGGGCTGGCCGTCATAATAGTATCTCTGTATGGAGGGCATCTTTTGTCTACCACCTTCTCATACGAGGTCATCCCGGCGCTGAAGCCCTTTGCCAGCGGCTATCTTGAGGCGAGGGTCGAGACCGGGCTCTACGATCTGCTCGGCTATGAACCGGACGAGAACGGAAACTACGACGTCGAGCTTTCCGTCACCGACCTGTTCGAACAGAATCCGGAGCTGCGCGTCCCTGCCGCGAAAGCGGCATACAAGTCGCTCGGCGTTTACGACTCGACGGCGGAACGCATGGCGCAGGAGGCGGTCGAATATTCCGAAGAAAACAACGTCGTGCTCTCGACCGGCGTCGTGCAGATATTCTGCGAGAGGTTTACATACTATCTCGGCGTCATACTCGGCTTTGTGCTGATCGCCATACTGCTGACGGTGGCCGGAAACCTGCTGAACCTGAGCTTCAAGTTCCCCTGTCTGGACATCATAAACGAGATCGGCGGAACGGTGATCGGCGTGCTGACGGGCGTTTGCTTCTGCGCGCTTCTGGCATGGGCATTCCGCTTTACGGGAAAGCTCTTCAGCGAGGACACGCTCGAATCGACAAAGCTGGCCTCGTGGTTCCTTGAAAAGGACTATGTCTACAAATGGCTGCAATTCTGATCCGATAAAAACATAAACGGGGGGAAAACATGAACGTTCCAAACATGCTGTCTGTGATCCGGCTGTGTCTTGTGCCGGTGTTTGTCCTCGTGTTTTTCTCCGGGATACCGATGGCGGAGGTATGGGCCGCCGTCGTTTATGCCGCCGCAACGGTGACGGATTTTCTCGACGGCTTCATCGCGCGGCGATACGGCCTTATAACCAACCTCGGCAAGGTGCTGGACCCTCTGGGTGACAAAATGTTCCTGTTCGCGGTGCTTTCCTGCATCACGATAAAGGGAATAATCCCGTTGTGGGTACTGCTCGTTTTCGTCTGCAAGGAGCTGTGCATGGGCCTCGGCGGACTGCTCATCCACCGCCGCGCAAAGGTCGAAATACCGCCTTCAAACATCTTCGGAAAGACCGCGACCGTCCTGTTTTTCATAATCTGCGTCGCGCTGATCGTCTTTCCCGACATTCCCCACACCGCCGCGATAGCGATGATCTGTGTCTGTCTTGCGGCGTCGTTGCTGGCTTTTGCAACCTATATCAAACGCTATATCGGCATCATGAAAGCAAAAACAACAGGAGATTGAATCTATGCAAACAACACTTTGCGCCCGCTGCCAGAAAAACGTGGCAGTCATATTCATAACTAAAATAGAAAACGGGGTCTCCAAAAACGAGGGACTCTGCCTTAAATGCGCCAAGGAGCTGCACATCAAGCCCGTTGATGATATTATCGCCAAATTTGGCCTGTCCGACGACGATCTCGACGGTATTTCCGGAGAGATGACGGACGCTCTCGGCTCCGCCGAGGGACTGATGGACATCGAAAACACCGCAGAGGACAGCGACGAGGACGGCAAGACCGCGACCTTCCCCTTCCTCAACCGCCTTTTCGGCGCCGGAGGCGCCAACCCTCCGGCACAGAACCCGCCCGCATCCGCGCAGCAGCCCGCTTCCGGCGGGGACGCCGCATCCCAGCGCCCGAGCAAGGAGGCGCGCGACGCCGCGCGCAAGCGCAAGTTCCTTGATAACTACTGCATCAACCTCAACAACCGCGCGAAAGAGGGTAAGCTCGACCGCATGGTCGGACGCGAGGAGGAGCTTGAGCGCGTCATACAGATTCTCAACCGCCGCCAGAAAAACAACCCCTGCCTGATCGGCGAGCCCGGCGTCGGCAAGACCGCCATCGCCGAGGGGCTTGCCCAGCGCATCGTGGACGGCAATGTACCTTATAAACTGCGCGACAAGGAAGTCGATCTTCTCGACCTGACGGCACTCGTCGCAGGAACGCAGTTCCGCGGCCAGTTCGAGAGCCGCATGAAGGGGCTTATCGAAGAGATACGCAAACAGGGCAATATCATCCTTGTCATCGACGAGGTGCACAACATCGTCGGCGCGGGCGACGCCGAGGGCAGTATGAATGCCGCCAACATCCTCAAGCCCGCCCTCTCCCGCGGGGAGATCCAGGTCATCGGCGCGACCACCTTCACGGAATACCGCAAGAGCATCGAAAAGGACGCCGCGCTCGAGCGCCGGTTCCAGCCCGTCACCGTGGCGGAGCCGTCGATCGG
>CAKSWM010000165.1 GCA_934511545.1 uncultured Oscillospiraceae bacterium
CGCCGAATATGTACCTCTGACAACCTTTTCTGGGTCACAATAGGGAAGAATGTCAAAGGTTTTTGAGTTGCCCTTGATGCCGCCGAGAGAGATGAACTCCGTATCCATCGGGCCGGGACAGACGACGGTGACGCCGACGCCCTTTGGCTTCAGCTCATCGCTTATGCCGCGGGAAAACGCGGAGACATATGCCTTGCCCGCGCTGTAAACCGTCATTCTGGGGTTGGGGCAGAATGAGGCGATGGAGCTTACGTTGATGATGCGCGCGCCGCGGCTCATATATGGGATGACGGTGTTTGTGACGGCGGTGAGCGCGCGGATGTTGAGATCGACCATCCGGGTCTGCTTATCTGTGTCAAGCTCGCCGAGGCTGCCGAGATAGCCGCAGCCGGCGTTATTGACGAGCAGACGGACATCGGGCTTTTTGCTGCGGAGTTCCGCTTCCAGCGCGGCAAAGCTGTCTTCGCTGCACAGATCCAGCGGAAGGATGTTTATATCCAGCCGGGCCGCGAGCCCGGAGACGGCAGTCTCCAGACGCTCGCGGCGGCGGGCGATGACCCATAGCGATTCGATCTCAGGGTAATTATCGCACAGCTGGCGGACAAACTCAAGACCGAGACCGGTCGAAGCTCCGGTTATTATTGCGGTTTTCATGGGCCTGCCCTCCGTTCGCTGTAAAAGTTATGCCTTGACGGGTTCGGGATAATCAACGCCGAAGGTCTCGACGGTGACGGTTTTCATGCGCTGAGGCTCAACGGGACGGTCGTTGCGGTCGGTGCGTGCCGTTGCGATGGCGTCCACAACATCCATTCCCTCGATGACCTTGCCGAAGGCGGCATACTGCCCGTCGAGGTGTGGTGAGTTCCTGTGCATGATGAAGAACTGGCTTCCGGCGGAGTTGGGCATCATGGTGCGGGCCATGGAGAGAACGCCGCGGTCGTGCTTGAGCTCGTTTTTGAAGCCGTTGGCGCTGAACTCGCCGCGGATGGAGTAGCCGGGACCGCCCATGCCGGTGCCCTGAGGACAGCCGCCCTGGATCATAAAGTCCTGGATGCAGCGATGGAAGATGATGCCGTCGTAGTATCCCTTTTTTACGAGAGAGATGAAGTTGTTGACGCTGTTGGGAGCGACATCGGGATAAAGCTCGGCTTTGATAATGCCGCCGTTTTCCATTTCGATGGTCACGATGGGATTCTTGACTTCAGACATTATAAGTGGTTCCTTTCAAAATTTTATCTCATTTTCAGTGCGCGCTCGATCTCGCGGTTCGCGTCCTTTTTTGCCGCGCTGTCGCGCTTGTCGTGCAGCTGTTTGCCCTTGCATAGCCCGATCTCGAGCTTGACGCGGCTGTCTTTGAAGTAGACGGACAGCGGCACGAGCGTTATGCCGTCCTGCATGACGCGGGCGTTGAGCTTGAGTATCTCCCGCTTGTGCATGAGCAGACGGCGGTCGCGGTCCGGGTCGCGGTTGAAGATGTTTCCCTTTTCGTAGGGGCTGATGTGCATGCCGCGGACGAATATCTCGCCGTTTTTGACATAGCAGTAGGAATCCTTGAGATTGAGATTGCCGCCGCGGATGGATTTGACCTCCGTTCCGAAGAGTTCAATGCCTGCCTCATAACGGTCGAGCACGAAATATTCGTGAAAAGCCTTTCTGTTAGAGGCGATCTGTTTGACGCCGGTGGCCTTTGGCATATGAACATCTCCTTTCCTTCTGCGGTGTAGAATATAAGTATAACACAAATGTCAAGAGGGTAAAAGAGGAAAAGCTCGGCGCATGAATTAAAAAAGGCAGCCCAGCAAAACAAATTGGCGATATGGAGCAATAAAAATATGGCAATTGTAGTTTGTATGTGATATAATACCTTGATTCAACAAAAGTAAGGAGAATAGTTATCGATGCCTGAGACCCTGCAAACAAAAAAACCAAGCGCTTACAGGTGGCTTATGCTCATCCTCATTGCGCTGCCCAACTGCGGGACCAACTACGCCCAGTTTCAGCTCTCCGCGTTCGCGGCTGAGTTTATGGAGGACTTCGGCCTGACGGCGACACAGTTTTCCGCTGTAACGCTGTCGTTTTCGGCCATCGCCGGTATAATTGGCGTCTGCGGCGGCACGATCGCCGACCGCCTTGGAACAAGACGCGTTGTTGTAACGCTGTGCTTTATAACGGCCGCCGCCTCACTTCTTCGTCTGCTGACACACAGCTATGCAGTATTTTTCCTGCTCAGCCTGTTCGTCGGCTGCGGACTTGGAGGTGTTCACGCAACATCCGGCAAGATCATTAACGCCTGGTTCCCGGCAAAGGAAACCGGCATTGCCTTTTCGCTCTATTGCGCTATCGGCGCCGCCGGAATATCTCTGGCTCAGCTGACGAGTCCGCTTTACACCGGATATCACCAGGCTCTGCTCGTTTCGGGAATGATACTGCTTGCCGCGGCGGTCATGTGGCTGATCTTCGGGCGCAACGCCCCCGAGGGCGCAGTGCTTCCGCCGTCCCAGCCGGTCTTGAAGTACATATCCCGCGTTGTGAAGCTTCGCAACGTATGGATAGTTGCGCTTTGCTGTGCGCTTTTCTGCGGCTTTATTTTTGCGATATCCGCGCTTTTGCCCACCGTGCTCGTAAACACCCGCGGCATGGAAACGGCCAGAGCCAACAGCATAAGCAGTATGCTGAACATTGGCGCGATAGTCGGCTCTGTGATCATACCGGCGCTTCAGGCGCGTCTCGGATTCGGAAAATACCGGCCGATCCTGATATCGCTTATGCTGCTGGCAGCTGTCTGTGTGCTGCCGATAGCCATAGTCTCGGACGGCTTTATCCTGCCGCTCATTTTTCTGCTGGGCGTGTTCGTCAGCGTTGGCTGCGCCTACTTTATGGCCATCCTCGCGGGACTCAAAGAGGTAGGGGCCGAATATCTCGGGAGCGCTCAGGGCATTGCCACGCTCACTCAGTATCTGCTCGGCGGCTTTGTAATACCGTCCTTCGTAATAACACCTCTTGTGGATATATCCGGAACGATGCTTTTTGTCTCATCCGCGGCCCTGTGCCTGCTGATGGCGCTTGGGACCTTCCTGCTGCCCGAGACCGGAGAATAAGCAGAGAACGGACGGACCCGTCAAACCCTTTTCGGAAGTGGATGTAGAATATGGACTATACAGAGAAAAAAATCAGAAGAGTAAACAGCTACAGCGGCATCATCGTGGATGTGACGGTGGACCAGGTGGAGCTCTATGGCGGCGCGCGCAGTATGCGCGAGGTCGTGGAGCATCCCGGCGGCGTTTGCATCCTGCCGCTGTTTGACGACGGAAACGTCAGGTGCGTAAGGCAGTTCCGCTATCCGTTTCATGAGCATCTGCTGGAGCTTCCGGCCGGAAAACTGGAGAAGGGAGAGGTCCCCTATGACTGCGCCGTCCGCGAACTCGGCGAAGAGACCGGGATAACCGCGGGGGAGCTCATACCGCTCGGAAAGATGTATTGCTCGCCGGGTTACTGCCACGAGGTGCTTCACCTCTATCTTGCGCGCGGACTTGTCCAGGGACAGCCCCACCTTGACCCTAACGAATTTCTGGATGTGGAGAACATACAGTTCGACCGGCTTGTTCAGATGGTAATGTCCGGGGAGATAACGGACGCAAAAACCGCGCTGGCAGTACTGAAAACAAAGATCCTTCTGGAGGGGACAGATGAGTAAAAAGGTTCTGATCGTCGATGACGAGAGATCGATCGTCGATATTCTTGATTATAATCTCAGCAAAGAAGGATATGAGACCTTCAAAGCCTATGACGGGCGGGAAGGTCTCAGAC
>CAKSWM010000166.1 GCA_934511545.1 uncultured Oscillospiraceae bacterium
GATGTGGGCTACTGTGTTGAGATTAGCAGCACTGCTGCCATTTCGAACCCAGAGCCTTTCTTGACCAGATGCCTTAGCAGGGTACCGTTTTTTGCTGGAGTTTCAACAAATTTTCGCATTTTGCTAACCATATTGCTAACCATAATGCATTTCATTCACCGTTCACGTTCCACAGTATTATAACCGCAGGAGCCGTTCTTTGCAATAGCGTGAACGCATTTCACTCCGCATATACCCATTCCAGATATCTTGATGAGCTGAATATTCTTATCAGCACGGATGCATATTCCCTGTCCACTCCGGACAGAGCGGCGCTGATCTCCGCGGCGGAAAGACTGGTCGAGCCCTTGTTTTTCCGCGCCTGCGCCACTGCGCCAAAGGCTTCGGCATAGACGTCTGCGGGCACGCCGTAGGCCTGCGCGGTCGCGGCCTTGTCTCTCTGACCGCTGGAAAGCCCGGAGTATTCGCTGAACGCCTTGTATTTTTCCGTGTCTGTCAGGCCCTTTGTGCCGCTTATCGCCTGGATCTTCTGCGCCGTACTGACGGTGTTTTCCCCTGCCTCCGGTGTCAGCGCGGCAACGGAGTCGAACACGGCCTTGGCGTGTTCGGGCCTGAGACCGGCATCTGCCAGTGCGTTATACTTGTCTGCGTCCGCGCCGATGACAGTGGAATAGGTGAACGCATCCTTGGCATATTCCTTCTGGCCCGGGGTCAGACCGCGGATCATGTCGATGACATACTCAAGCTCCGTCTGCTTCGCGGTCGCGTTTTTGCTCTCGTCTTTGTTGATGTCCTTATAGGCGTTGACGATGTCGAACCACTTCTCGGTGTCTATGCCCTTCGCCGCCGCGCCTGCCGCCCTGTTAAGCGCCATTGTGTTCAGAACATTGTCAATAACGTCTCTCTGGTTCTGTCTGAGTCTGTTGTAAGCGTCGATAGCCGCGTCGATGGCGGTATAATCGGGCGTGGTGGCGTCGTCGCCGTCCGTCGCTGCCTTATACCCGTCGTTGAATGAGCTCTTGATCTCGTGATACTGGTCAAGATCGATGCCCGCGTCATAAACGGACCTGTTCTTCGCATAGTCCGTGCCGAGCTTGTCGGCAACATCCTCGGGAACGTCAACACCGGATTCAAACAGCGCGCTGGTATTTGACCAGTCGCCGCTGTTTTGCCCGCGGTCCATGGCTTCCCTGAACGCCTCGTAGACAGAGATATCGGAAAGAGCGCCGATACCGGCATACTCGTTTTCCTGCTCTGCGCCGCGCATATCCCGGACCACATCTGCCGCAGCGGACTTCGCAAAGTCGTTCATGGCATCGAGCGCGTCGTTTTTGCCGTTATTGTCCAGCACCCTGTACGGCTCGGAGTGTATCAGGTCATTATACAGGTCATAGCGCAATGACCCGAACTTCTCGGCATAGGCGGTATATTCCTCCATGGTGAGGGCTTTGCCGTCGATCTTTGTGCTTGTGGGAACTCTCGACGGGATATATACATCGATTCCTGCGTCCTTCAGCCGCTGAAGCTCGGCGTCTACCTCGGTCTCGTTGAGCTCAGAGACATATGACGGGTTCACCATGTTGTTAAACAGCCTTTGAATAAAGCTGCCGCTGCTCTCTTTCCTGCCCCATGCGTCGATGTATTCATACTGATGGTATTCGCCGGGAAGTTTGTTCATCGCCTTGCCGAGGACCACCTGCACATCCGTGGGTATCTGGCTTGACCTATCTACCCATGTCGATTCTCTGTTCCGCTCTGTAACACGTTCGATTTGGCCGAACAGCGTCGGAAACGCCTGTGTGATATAGCTCGTCGCAGAGGACGCAAGAACGGCAAACAGCTTGTTGTCGGCATATGTGATGTTGTCCAGAAGATCGCTCAGGCTGCTCAGCATGGACATGTCCAGAAGCGGCTGTGTGATGGATGTAAAGGCTTTCAGCACGTTGTTGAGCGTGCGGTCGCCCTCGCTCCTGTCTGCAAAAAAGTCATAAATATTCGCGCCGACGAACAGCTGTGTCGCCGATGGTGCCATCCAGTCTAGAGTAAAGCTTTTCCCGCCGATCTCAATGGCAAATTCCTGTCTGCCTGTGTTCTCCGCGTTCTGGTCGTCGTCATCGTCTCCAAAAGCCCCGCCGGTAAGAAGCCCGATGCCGCGAAGCAGCGCGCCGAGACCAAGTATCGCCGTGCCTGTCAGGCCGCTTGAAATGTGGTCGATCGCCTCTGCCGCCGTCATGTTTCCTTTCTTGACCTGCACAAGGTCATAGGTAAGGCCCTTTATAAGCTCGGCCGGGGAGTATTCGATCGAGCGCATAAGAACGTTCGCCGGAGTGCGTTTAAAAGGCAAAACGCCCTCTACAAGGGCGTTGGCGACCTTCGCTGCTTTGTTTGCTCCGGAGTAGTTCCGGCCCAATGAGGATATGAAATCTGAAAAATCGTTAAAATCTCTATATGTGGCTTTCTGCGCTTCCTTAATTGCATAAGCTCGCGCCTTATCCAGCAAAGCATTTATTTCTGCTGTCCGGCCCGTTTCCTGCTTCCGGTCAACTGCCGCCATGAATTGTTCTGCGGAAATGCCGTTTGCCTTCAGATAGCCCGCAAGGCTCTCCGCATATGCGGTTTTTGAAAAAACAGCATCCTCGATCTCAAGTCCCTTGCTGTTTATGGAATCGACCGTGTCCAGCGCCTTCCATGCGGCGTCCGTTACTTTTCTGGTGACCTTTGCCGATCCGCTGCTGTCCTTGGTTGTTCCCCACGTGCCGTTGTTCTTGAAAATGGTGCGCTCTTTGTCTATCTCGCTCTTGAAGTCGGAAAACTTTCCGCCCTCAAGTATCTCGTCCGAAACCGAGTTATAGTCCGACCACGCCGCCTTCAGAAGCGCGCGGTCGCTCTCGCTGAACGGGTTGAGTATCGACTTTGTTCTTTCAATGCCGCCTTTGCCTTTATTTATGGACCTCTTGTTGACAGCCGCCTCAATACCGGCACCAATGGCGTTTTTCATCATCCTGACAGGCACAAACCCGGCGTTGCCGGTCGTATTGCGTATGTGCGTCCGGAAATTTCCAAGCATGGCCAAATAGCGCCATGAGTTCCATTTGTCCGCCCATGTGGACGGTATCTGGTCTGCCACGCTGCGGTATATTTCTTTCGCCACCGCCTGCCGCTCAAAGTCGTCTGCCGCCTCCAGATATTTAGTTTTAAGATCCTCACTGAACGTCAGCTCGATGTCAGGGTATCTTTCCCTTATGGAATCTGCCAGATTATCAAAGCTTCTGATGAGCCCGTACAGCTGATATTCCGGAGAAAGCTTTCTCAGCATGGAAGCGGCCTGTGTGGCCTGAGCGCCGCTGCGCACCGCCTGACTGTAATCAGTCAGTATCCGCACGGCGGTTTTCGTGTCTCCGGAATTGAGCGCGTTGTTATAAAGTGCCTGTCCCATGGCAATAAGGTATTTGTTTACCTTGCCGGAGCGGACGTCGCTTGTCCAGTCTACCAGCGCGGCGTTCCAGCCCTTGTACCGTATGGTGTTTTCCGCGTTGCTGCTGGCGGTGTCATCCGTTACCGGAAAGTATGAGAACCGCCCTCTGGCGACAGCGCGTTCAATGGCCTCGACGCCCGTCGGGCTCGTGATCTCGGCTCCCATCGCCGTGCTCGCCGTTTTGGATATGTTTCTCCCCTTGAGGTCTGTTGTCGGGACCTCGACAGTGCGGACGGCGTTTGCGCCCTCCTCATGGAACTCTCCCTTCTGGTTCTGCAAATGGCTGTAAGGGTCGAACCCCGCGTTTGCCGCTCCCAGCCCGT
>CAKSWM010000167.1 GCA_934511545.1 uncultured Oscillospiraceae bacterium
ACGTGGCCCATGACAACAACGACGGGAGCACGGGGAACGAGCTCATCCGGGCTGTCCTCGTGGTCGTCGATAAGCCTTTCTTCGACGGTTACAATAACTTCTTTCTCAACCTTGCAGCCAAGTTCCATGGCCACAAGCGCCGCGGTATCGTAATCGATTATCTCGGAAACGGAGGCCATGACGCCCAGCTTCATGAGCTGCTTTATTACCTCGACCGCCGTTTTCTTCATTCTGGATGCAAGCTCTCCGACGCTGATCTCATCCGGGATCACGACCTTGACAGGTGCCTTCTTTGCGATCTCGAGCTGCAAACGCTGCATCTTGTCGCGCTCTTCCTGTCTGCGCTTGCTGGAATTATTCTGTCCCTGCTGACGGCGGTTTTTGTTGGTAAACTTCTCCTTACCCCGCTTCATATTCTGAGCCTTGTCGGGTACAAGATTATCCAGACGCTCATCATATTTTGCAAGGTTCGTTGTTGCTCCGCGCGTATCAATGACGCGTTTCTCTGGCACCTTTCTGGGAACATGGGGCTTCTCAGCCTCGGTTTTTGCGGGCTTCTGCTCGACCGCAGGCGCCTTCTGCTCCGGCTTTGCCGCGGCTTTGTTCTTCTGTCCCTGAGACTGGGGCTGAGCCTTCTGCGCATTCTTCGGCTGCGCAGGCTTTGCCTCCGCAGCGGGAGACGGCTCGGCATATACTTCGGCGATGCTGCCGATCTGATTCTGATGGGTAAGGTATTCGAAGATGAGATCGAGTTCGCTGTTTTCCAGCACCTGCATATGGTTTTTCGGCGTTGCGGCATAGTCCGTAAGGATCTGTGATATCTCCTTGGACGTCATATTGAAATCCTTTGCCACCTCATGAATCCTGTATTTATCAAAACTGCTCATTCGATCGTCCTCCTCTTGCCCGTCTTCTTGTTCATATCAATACCGTGCGCTTTTTTTCGGCGCTGTTTGGCTCTGTCGTTCTTTGCGCATATCTCGTCGCGCAGAACGTCATATTCTCCGGGGTGCTCTTCCGCTATTGCGGAAACAAAGCTGCACGCCAGAGCAAGATCCGTAAAAACCAGCATACTGCACCCGCTTTTTCCGGCGGCAGTCGCAAGCTCCAGCTTTGTATATGGTGCTTTCAAAAGCAGCACGTTCCGACCCTGAATATATCCTTCCGCCCGCCTCACGGCGTTATCAGATGCATCCGCCGCGATAACGAGAAGCTTTGCCCTTCCGCTGCGGATCACAACGCCGCTGCTCTCTTCTCCGGTTTCGACAAGCCCGGCCTTTCTCGCAAGGCTTATATAATTAAGCGGATTACTCATTTCCCGCCTCCATTCTCTCATAGAGGCTGTCATAGATCTCCTCCGGTATCGTTGTCTCCAGCGCTCTGTCAAGAGCCTTGGACTTGACAGCCTTTTTCAGGCATGCCGGGTCAGGGCAGACATAGGCTCCCCGTCCCGGAGCTTTTCCCTTAAAATCCAGAGATATATCGCCCTCCGGAGATCTAACGACACGGACAAGCTCACGCTTGGGCTTCATCTCGCGGCAGCCCGTGCATTGCCTCATAGGTATTTTCTTTTGCATAACGAACCGCCTTTCTTCCGTGATTTTTACTCAGCAGCCTCGCCTTCCGGCTTAATGTCGATCTTGTACCCCGTAAGCTTTGCAGCCAGGCGTACATTCTGGCCCTCTTTTCCGATGGCAAGAGAGAGCTGGCTTTCCGGAACGACAACGCTGCAGCTCTTGCCCTCGTCGAGGAGCGTAACGGAGACCACCTCCGCCGGGGAAAGCGCAGCGGCTATATATTCCTCGGGAGATTCACTGTATTTGATAATGTCAATTTTTTCGCCGCCGAGCTCGTCAACGACGTTCGCAACACGACCGCCCTTGGGCCCGACGCATGCGCCTATCGGATCGACCTCGGAATCGTTGGACCAAACCGCCATCTTTGTGCGGCTGCCCGCCTCACGCGCAATGGATTTGATCTCGACAGTTCCGTCGAATATCTCAGGTACCTCAAGCTCGAACAGGCGCTTCACCAGCCCCGGATGAGTTCTCGAGATAAGCACCTGGGGGCCGCGCGTGGAGTTGCGCACCTCGACAACATAGACCTTGACACGGTCGCCCTCCGACAGGTTTTCCGTCACCATCTGCTCGTTTGCGGTTAGAAGCGCTTCGGTAAACTCGGAATTTGAGCTTATCTTGATGGACACAGCGCCCGTTCTCGGGTCTATTCTTGAAACAACTCCGGTGAGGATCTCATGCTCCTTGGAGGTGAACTCTTCATATATTATTCCGCGCTCAGCTTCACGAATCCCCTGTATTATGACCTGCTTTGCCGCCTGCGCGGCAATGCGTCCGAACTTCTTCGTATCAACAGGGATCTTGACGAGCGCTCCGAGCTTTGTACGCTTTGAATATTCCATCGCGCGCTCGAGAGATATCTCGCAGGTGGGGTCCTCCACCTCTTCGACCACCGTCTTTTCGACATACATCTCGATTTTTTTCTTATCCTCGTTCATCGATATGACGACATTGTCGCCATACTCGGGATTGTCCTTGCGAAAAGCCGCCATCATCGCCTGATTGATCTTATCATACATATACTCGCGGGGAATGTTTTTTTCCTTTTCGATTTCTTCGATAGCGTCGAAAAACTCTGCGTTCATTTCAAATAAGCTCCTTATCGTTCTTGTTCATTCAGACTATCCGCAGGCGGACCTGGGCAACAGCATTTTTACTGAAGGTTATATCCGCGTCCCCGTTTCTTGGGGAGATCGTTACATCACCATCAGAGTAGGCGCGGAGCACGCCGACATAAACCTTACTGCCGTTTTGAGGACTGTAAAGCTTGACTTCGACGTTTGCTCCGATAAAGCGTTCAAAGTCTCCCGGGCGCTTGAGCTCCCGCTCTGCGCCGGCCGACGACACCTCGAACACATAGCTCTCGGCAATAAGGTCTACCTCATCGAGAATGGGGTCAAGTATACGGCTCACATTTTCGCAATCATCTATGGAAACGCCGCCGTCCTTATCGATATACACGCGAAGGTATCTGTTTCCGGCCTCTTTCACAAACTCAACGTCCCATAGCTCGCAGCCGCACTGTTCACATACTGGCGCCGCGATCTCACTGATCTTTTCCGTCAATTTACTCATATCAACACTCCACGCCAAATTTTGACAACTAAAAACAGCTCAACAAAAAGAGTGGGGGGCGCCCACTCTTACAATTCCTCTTTACTAACATTATGATTATAACACTATATATATTACATTGCAAGCTTTTTTTCAATATATACTGATCAGTGGGGCGGAGATATGCTATATCCCGCCCCGATATCCGGTCAAATACTGAAAGTTTCGGCGACAGCATCTGTGACCCAGTGCATGTTCTGTATTTCAGTAAGTGTCGGGCTGTGGAACTCCTCTATGCGGAGATTTCCGTCCTGATCATATATTGGCCCCGTAAACGGGTGGAATCTTCCACTGTAAACGGCAGAATAGAAAATATGGAGCAGGCGGGTAGCATTATGACCCATAAACGCATCGACTCCATAGACCTCTACAAGGTGGGTGTTGAGTCCCCAGCCAAAATGGACAGCCTCTGTCTCGTCGATCCCCTTGATGATCAGTTCGTTTCTGAGTATATCCGTTATCACCCGGTCATAGAAAACAAACCAGTCGCAGGCCGCGGCTCCGATAGCGTCGTCCGGATAGCCGAATTTCGGGTGAAGCATATACATCTGGGCAAACACGCCCGGCGGAGCCT
>CAKSWM010000168.1 GCA_934511545.1 uncultured Oscillospiraceae bacterium
CGGTCATGGTGACGGATTTTTTGTCGGAAGTCCACTTACCGCTGGTGGAATCCTCGCCGAACATGACAATAGTGAATGTGTTATCGTCGTTGAGGACAAAGGCGAAGAGCTCATCAACTTCTATTCCGTAGAATTCATCAGTAGGCTCACCGCTGCCGTCATCAATAAGGGAGCATTCCCAGTATCCGGTGAAATCGGAGCCCTTTCCGCCGAGGACCAGAACAAGGACTATCGCGGCGATGACAACGACTGCCGCCGCGGCTATGCCGATTATGAGACCGGTTTTGGACTTCTTCTTCGGAGGCTGCTCGGGCGGAACATAGCTGCCGCCGCCGAAATTCTGCTGAGGCTGATATCCGGGCTGGGGCTGATAGCTCGGCTCGGAAGGCGTGCTGTAAACAGGCTGCTCCGGGGCGGGCTGGGCCGTCTGAACGGGCTGAGCAGGCTGAGCAGGCGCAGCGGGGGCAGCGGGCGCGGCCTGATAGGCGGGTGTCTGTGCGGGTTCGGCGGCGGGCTGTACAGGGGTCCCGCAGCTGCCGCAGAACTTTGCGTTGTCAGCCAGCGGCTGACCGCAATTCTTGCAGAAGGGCATTATGTATTCTCCTCTCTTTATATCCTGTGCCGGCGGCGCAGGTCAGCGAACGATATCGTGACCCTCAGTCACGATATCGTTCGCTGTGTTTAATACCATCGGCTGACAAGAGCAGACACGGTTTTGACGGACAGAAATGCGCCCATACGGCGTCAATGCCCTTGTCAACCGATGGTATCTTATTATAACATAGGTTTGACGATATTGCCACTGATTTTTGAAAACGAAAGCGCCAATTACTATTTAAACTGACTATTTACTGCGGCAGAGAAACGGTATAGAATAGAGACATCGAAATTTTCAGATAGAATGGAAGGAATATGGTCCTGATGGAGAATATCTACAACCCCGGAATAGAGTGTGCCGGCAGAGAAGAGATAAAGGCTTTGCAGGATGAGCGCCTGGTAAAGCAGGTGAGGTATGTCTTTGACAATGTGCCATATTACCGCGAGCGAATGAAGGGAAAGGGGCTTACTCCGGACGATATCAAATCGACGGACGATCTATATAAGCTGCCGTTTATAACCAAGGATGATCTGCGTGACGCATATCCGTATGGATTACTGGCGGTACCCAGAAGCGATGTTGTCCGCATACAGTCCACCAGCGGAACGACGGGAAGACGCGTGGTCGCGTTTTATACTCGGAATGATATCGACCTATGGCATGAATGCTGTGCCCGAGCTCTTTCTGCGGCGGGAGTAAATAATAAGGACGTCGTTCAGATCACTTATGGGTATGGCCTTTTCACCGGAGGAGCCGGACTCGACGGAGGCTCCAGCAAAATAGGGGCAATGACGGTGCCGATGTCCTCAGGCAGCACCGATCGCCAGATTCAATTTATGTGCGACCTCGGCTCAACTGTTCTGTGCTGCACTCCGTCCTATGCCGCCTATCTCGCGGAGAAGATATGCGAAAAGGGACTGCGTGACAGGATCAAGCTCAAGGCAGGCATATTCGGAGCGGAGGCGTGGACAGGAGAGATGCGCCGCGATATTCAGGAAAAGCTGGGCATAAAGGCCTATGACATATACGGCCTGACCGAAATAAGCGGTCCCGGTGTCGCTTTTGAATGCTCGGAGCAGAAAGGGATGCACATAAACGAGGACAACTTCATTGCAGAGATAATCGATCCCAATACCGGCGAGACGCTGCCCGACGGCAGCCGCGGCGAGCTTGTCTTCACCAGCATAACGAAGGAAGCTTTCCCGCTTCTGCGTTACCGCACAAAGGATATCTGCGTTCTCAGCCGTGAAAAGTGCTCCTGCGGCAGGACGCATATAAAAATGTCCAAGCCAATGGGAAGAAGCGATGATATGCTTATCGTCAAGGGAGTCAACGTGTTCCCGTCTCAGATTGAGACCGTGCTCATGAACAGGGGCTATCCGGCAAACTATCAGATAATCGTTTCACGCGAAAACTATTCCGACAAGCTGGAGGTACAGGTGGAGATGACGCCGGAGATGTTCTCTGACAATCTCAGCCATATTTCCGACAGGGAGGACGAGCTTGTTTCAGCGCTCAAGGCAATACTCGGTATCTATGCGGAGGTTCGTCTTGTCAGTCCGCGCTCCATACCGCGCAGCGAGGGCAAGGCCGTCCGCATCATTGACAAGAGAAATCTTTATTAAAAATGGAGGGGCTCAAATGATAACAACCGTAAGTCAGATTTCCGTTTTTGTTGAGAACAAGCCCGGACGCTTTGCGCTCCTCACCGGATTTCTCAGCGACAATAACATCAATATGCGCGCTTTCTCCGTTGCGGAAACGCGTGATTTCGGCGTGGTGCGCCTCATTGTGGATGACCCGTATAAGGCTGCGCGCGTGCTGAAGGAGGCGCAGTATGTCGTCTCGGTAACACCGGTCATAGCCGTTGAGATCCCCGACGAGCCCGGCGGACTTCTCAACGTGCTCAATATTCTCGGTTCCGAGGATGTCAACGTCGCTTATATGTATGCGCTGCTCTCCAGGCGCAAGCCCTCGGCTTATGTTATAATCCGCGTTGACGACAATGAAAAGGTAACGGAGATGCTCAGCCGGCACAACGTCCGTCAGCTCGACCAGGATGAACTGATGAAGCTCTGATCCCCGCAGCAGATATTTGAACAGGTTCAGCGGACAGGCGTGTGCGCACCTGTCCGCTGTTTTTGATGTGCCGCGCCGATA
This sequence comes from uncultured Oscillospiraceae bacterium, assembly GCA_934511545.1. Lineage (GTDB taxonomy): Bacteria > Bacillota > Clostridia > Oscillospirales > Oscillospiraceae > CAKSXP01. The sequence continues at coordinate 2,759 of CAKSWM010000168.1, forward strand.
AAACAATGAATTGACAGAACCCGGCGTGTGATATAAAATACAATTGTAAATTTCTGTACATATATTTTTATTAGGAGTGAAACAAATGTCGGAACTTATGTATCCCAACCTGTTTTCCCCGATCACCGTGCGCGGAAAGACTTTCAAAAACCGCATACTTCTTGCGCCGCTCGGCAATATGGACCCGGGTGCGCCGTATAAAATGAGCGACCAGACGATCGCGGAATATGAGCGTATTGCCAAGGGCGGAGTCGCCAGAGCCATTACAGGCGAAAACGACGTGCAGTACGGCAGCGCCGTATCCTCTCATTACCTGTTTTTTACGGATGATGCACCGGGGGAGGAACTGCGCGAGAGCATGAACCGCTTTGCCGACACCATGCATAAGTACAATGCGCTGGCGTTTGTGCATTTCGGGCATATGGGCCTGTATTCCCGCGACTACGACCATCTTCCCGAGGCCCAGATACAGATGAGAAAGATGATGCCCCAGCCGCCGACGCCGCTGCATGCAGATGGAACGCCCTATACATATCCAAAGGTATACGGTCCCGTCGAGATGACGATGTCGGAGCCATGGGACGGCGTGACCAGCCAGAAGCTGAATATGGACTCCAGCGACGGCAAGCACGTCAATGAAATGACCGAGGACGTTATGAACGAGGTCGCGGATGCGTTTGCTCATTGCTGCCGCGTTGCGAAGGAATGCGGACTTGACGGAGCTTCGCTGCACAGCGGACACGGCTTCATCTTCGGACAGTGGATATCTCCGCGCTTCAATACCCGCACGGATAAATACGGCGGGAGCATGGAAAACCGCGCTCGTTTTCCGATAATGGTGCTCGAGCGCATCCGCGAAGCGGTGGGAGAGGATTTCATAATCGAAATGCGCTTTTCCGCGGAGGAAAACATAAATCCGATAACCGAAAAGAAATATATCCCGGGCGTGGTCGAGCTTGACAACAGCGTCGAGTTCTTTAAGGAGCTTGACACGCATCCCGG
>CAKSWM010000169.1 GCA_934511545.1 uncultured Oscillospiraceae bacterium
GGGCAGTTCTCATCGGTATCGATTATCCTGCCGTACGGCACAAGGCCGAGCTTGATAAGCGCCTGGAAGCCGTTGCAGATGCCGCAGGCTAGGCCGTCGCGGCGGTCAATCAATTCTCCGACGGCCCGCTTTATCTGTTCATTGCGGAAAAAAGCGGTTATGAACTTTCCGGAGCCGTCCGGCTCGTCGCCGCCGGAAAAACCGCCGGGGATAAACAGCACCTGCGCCTGGCCCAGCCTCTCCGCAAAGCGCTCGACGGACTCCGAGACGGCGGAAGAAGTCAGGTTGCGGATGATGAAGGTCTCCGCCTCGCCTCCGGCGCGTTCAACAGCCTTTGCCGAGTCATACTCGCAGTTCGTTCCCGGGAACACCGGGATCAGGAAGCGCGGCTTCGCCTTTTTGAACACCGGGGTGGGATATACCATCGCCTTATACTCAAACGCCTCTATCTTCGCGCGCGGCGTTTCAATATTGCAGGGATACACGCTCTCGAGCCTGCCTTCATAGACGTCAAGCAGTTCGGAGAGCGCCGCGCTCTCGCCCGCAAGCGTAATGGCGGCCTCCTCCGTCACCTCGCCAAGCTCCGTTCCGACCGGCTCATCACCGGCGAGTTCCAGCACAAATGCTCCGTATTTATAGCCGAACAGCTCCGAAAGGCTTAGCCCATCGGAATAGCGGAAACCAAGCCCGTTTCCGAAGCACATCTTCATTACCGCCTCCGCAGCGCCGCCGAAACCCGGCGTATATGCGGCAAGCAGCTTTCCATGCGCTGCAAGCTCATGGACCTTTGCAAAGTTTTCCTTCAGCGACTCCGCCGTCGGAAGGCCGTTTTCATCTATCTCCGGCTCGAGCAGCCGGACGCGGCTGCCGGCCTTTTTGAACTCCGGCGATATGACCTCCGAGATTTTGCCAGTCGTGACCGCGAACGACACCAGCGTCGGCGGCACATCCATGTTCTCAAAGCTTCCGCTCATCGAGTCCTTGCCGCCGATCGCGGCAACTCCAAGTCCCTTCTGTGCGGCAAACGCGCCGAGCAGCGCCGCCAGCGGCTTGCCCCAGCGCACCGGGTCGCGCCGCAGCTTCTCGAAGTATTCCTGGAAGCTGAGATAGACATCCTTAAACTCTGCTCCCGCGGCCACGAGCTTTGAAACGGACTCCACTACCGCGAGATATGCGCCGTGGTACGGGCTTTTCTCCGAAATAAACGGGTTGAAGCCCCACGACATGAACGAGCAGGTGTCGGTATCGCCGTGCTCGAGAGATATCTTGTTTACCATCGCCTGTATGGGCGTGAGCTGATTTTTGCCGCCGAATGGCATCAGAACGGTGCCCGCGCCTATCGTCGAGTCAAACATCTCCGAAAGGCCGCGGCGGGAGCAGACGTTAAGATCTCCGGCAAGAGCCATGTATCCCCCGGTGAAGCTGTCCGGTATCGCTTTATCAAACTTTTGGGGTGCACACGGTGCGGCGGAAATATGCTTTTCCGCTCCGTTTGAGTCGAGAAATTCGCGGGATATATCGACTATCCTGCGTCCGCCGAGGTTCATCACGAGCCGCGGCGCTTCCGTCACCCTTGCAACTGTCGTCGCCTCAAGGTTTTCGGAAGCGGCAAGCTCTAGAAAGTGCGCGGCGTCCTTCGCGTCCACAACGACCGCCATGCGCTCCTGCGACTCGCTTATCGCAAGTTCGGTGCCGTCAAGTCCCTCGTACTTTTTCGGAACGCGGTCAAGCTCGATCTCAAGCCCGTCGGCAAGCTCGCCGATCGCAACGGATACGCCGCCTGCGCCGAAGTCGTTGCAGCGCTTGATGAGCCGGGACGCCTCCGCATTGCGGAACAGGCGCTGAAGCTTGCGCTCTTCGGGCGCGTTGCCCTTCTGCACCTCCGCGCCGCAGCTTGCGAGCGACTCGGTCGTGTGAGACTTTGACGAGCCGGTGGCTCCGCCGCAGCCGTCGCGGCCGGTCCTGCCTCCGAGCATGATGACGATATCTCCCGGCACGGGGCGCTCACGGCGGACGTTCTTTTCCGGGGCGGCGGCGATGACCGCGCCTATTTCCATACGCTTTGCCGCGTATCCGTCGTGATAAAGCTCGTCCACCTGTCCGGTAGCAAGACCGATCTGGTTTCCGTATGAGCTGTATCCTGCCGCGGCGGTGGTAACGATCTTGCGCTGTGGCAGCTTGCCGGGTATCGTCTCCTCAACGGGACGCAGCGGATCCGCGCCGCCGGTCACGCGCATCGCGGCATAGACATAGCTTCTGCCGGAAAGCGGATCGCGGATGGCTCCGCCTATACAGGTCGCGGCGCCGCCGAAAGGCTCGATCTCGGTTGGATGATTGTGCGTTTCATTCTTGAACAGCAGCAGCCAAGGCTCCGAAACGCCGTTTACGCTGACGTCTATCTTCACGGTGCAGGCGTTTATCTCCTCGGACTCGTCAAGCCTGTCAAGCTGTCCGTTTTTTCGCAGATACTTAGCGGCGATGGTGCCGATATCCATGAGCGTGACGGGCTTTGTCCGGCCAAGCCCCTCCCGGACGGCAATATAGTCCTCGTAAGTCTTTTGCAGAAGCGGGTCTTCAAACACAACACTGTCGATTATCGTGTTGAAGGTCGTATGACGGCAGTGATCGGACCAGTAGGTATCGATCATGCGTATCTCGGTTATCGTCGGGTCGCGGCCCTCCGTTATGAAATAATCGCGGCAGAGACGCAGATCGTCAACATCCATCGCAAGCCCCATCTCCGCAGTATATGCGGAGAGCTCCGGCTCGCCAAAGCCGCGGAAGCCTTCCACGACCGCGACCGGCTCCGGCTGGGCATAGTCGTTGATAAGCGTTTCCGGCTTTTCAAGACTTGCCTCGCGCGCTTCGACGGGGTTTATGACGTAGCTCCTGATGCGCTCTGTCTCCCCGGCGGTCAGCTCACCCTCGAGTATATATACCTTCGCGGTCCTGACCGCGGGCGCCGCCTCCGGAGAGATGATGCGTATGCACTGCATCGCGGAATCCGCGCGCTGGTCAAACTGCCCCGGCAGGTACTCGACTGCGAAAACATATCCGCCCCCGGCCGGAAGCTCATCCGTCACCAGGTCGAGCTGAGGCTCGGAGAACACCGTCCTTCGTGCATAGTCAAACAGCTCTTCGGAAATATTCTCAACGTCGTAGCGGTTGAACAGACGCAGCCCTTCAAGGCTCTTTATGCCGAGCGTTTCGCGCACGTCCCTGCAAAGCGAGCGCGCCTCGTTTGCAAGCTCCGGCTTTTTTTCAACATAAATTCTGTATACCACGGATCCTTACCTCCCCGTTCCGGCCGCGAGGGCCCGCGCCCCGATATCTCGGCGGCAAAATCCGTTTTCAAACCCGACTTTGTCCGCGTAAGCATAGGCATTTTCGATCGCTTCGGCAAGGGTCCCGCCCGTCGCCGCGACGCCGAGTACCCGGCCGCCGCTGCTTACGAGCTTATCACCGCTGCGCTTCGCTCCTGCGACGTATATCTCCCTGCCCGGCTCCGGCGCGGGAAGCGTTATCTCAAACCCGCTGTCATATTTGACCGGATAGCCCCTGGACGCAATAACGACGCAGCACGCGCTCCCGTCTGAAAAGCGCACATCGGCGTTTTTCAGCTCTCCCCTTGTAACGGCGAGCATTATCTCCAGCAGATCGCTTTCCAGCAGCGGCAGAACGACCTGAGTTTCGGGATCGCCGAAACGGCAGTTATACTCAATTACCTTCGGGCCGCCGGGAGTCAGCATCAG
>CAKSWM010000170.1 GCA_934511545.1 uncultured Oscillospiraceae bacterium
GCGCAACTCCGAACGGTCCGAACACTCGATAAAAATTCGTCAGTCCGGCATTTCCGCTTCCGTAATTACGCACATCCTTATGATACAGATATTTGGATACGATTATCGCGCCGTTCACTCCGCCTATCACATATGCCTCTATCGCTATTACTATAAGGAGAAAAACAGTCATCAGTCCTTATCCCCCTTCTGACGAACAACAAGGCGTATCGGCGTCCCCTCAAACCCGAATACCGAGCGGATCTGGTTTTCAACATACCTCTGATACGAAAAATGGAAAAGCTCCGCGCTGTTGCAGAATACAACAAAGCACGGCGGGTTCACGCCGGTTTGCGTCATATAATATATCTTGAGGCGGCGGCCCTTATCCGTCGGCGGCTGTACACGCGCCTGCGCGTCTGCCAGGACATCGTTCAGCATTCCCGTAGTGATGCGGGTCGCGCTCTGCTCGTGGACGTAATTCACAAGCTCAAAGATACGCTCCGTACGCTGTCCGGTCATCGCGGAAATAAACAGCACCGGCGCATAGCTCATGAAGCTCAGGTCGCGTATGACATTCTTCCGCATTTTCTCCATCGTTCCGGTCTCCTTATCGACCAGATCCCATTTGTTCACAACGATGACGGATGCTTTGCCCGCCTCGTGCGCAAGGCCGGCTATCTTGGTGTCCTGTTCGGTGACGCCCTCGCGCGCGTCGATCATTATAAGGCAGACATCCGCGCGTTCGATCGCCATCTGCGCGCGCATGACGGAAAACTTTTCTATTCTGTCATCGACCTTGGAGCGGCGGCGGATACCCGCCGTGTCGATGAAATTATACTTACCGTACTTATTCTCAAAAGCCGTATCCACCGCGTCACGGGTCGTTCCCGCAACATTGCTGACGATAACGCGCTTTTCGCCGAGAATAAGGTTCACAAGCGAGGATTTTCCGACATTAGGCTTGCCTATGACGGCAACATTTATGCGGTCGTCTTCCTCTTCCTCGTCCGTTTCCGGCGGGAAGGCGGCAACGCAGGCATCCAGCATGTCCCCCGTTCCGTGCCCGTGCACTGCGGACAGCGCTATCGGGTCGCCGAGGCCGAGACAGTAAAACTCATAGATCCCCGGATCGGTCATCCCCGTAGAGTCCATCTTGTTCACAACAAGCACAACAGGTTTTTTCGAGCGTTTGAGCATCGAGGCGACTTCCTGGTCGGCAGCGGTAACGCCGGTCTTGATATCCGTCACAAGAACAATGACGTCCGCTGCGGATATTGCTATGTTAGCCTGTTCACGCATGAACAGAAGTATCTCGTTATCCGTTGACGGCTCTATTCCACCGGTATCAACTATATCGAATTTTCTTCCGTTCCAGTCCGACTCTGCATATATTCTGTCGCGGGTCACGCCGGGCGTATCCTCGACTATTGACAGCCGTTTGCCTGCCAGGCGGTTAAACAGCATTGATTTTCCGACATTAGGGCGGCCAACGATCGCCACCAGAGGTTTTGACATACTGCCTGCTCCCCTTTCTTTGATGGGTTATACTTATTATATTCCGCTGTATCCGGCTCCATCCGGGGCGCCGGTATTTACGGCAGCACGCCGAAAGCGGCTTCGGCAAGCTCAGATCCCTATCGGTGCGGAGCCTTTGTTCAGCCCCGGATCTCACGCTCCGGCAGACGATTTTCGCCGCGGCCGGGCGGTAAGGATCTCCGTCAGTCTAAACGGAAGCAGGGCGGGAAAACATTCCCCGCCCTGCTTCTTTGTTTCAGTTCTTAGCCTCGCTTACCTTGATGACCGAGCGACCATTGTATGTGCCGCAGGCCTTGCAGGCGCGATGGGGCAGATGGTACGCACCGCAGTTGGGGCACGCAACGATGCCGGGAGTTTCGAGCTTCCAGTGGGAAGAACGTCTCTTATCTCTTCTGGCCTTTGATACTTTACGCTTGGGGACCGCCATGATGACACCTCCTAATCAATAGCTGGTCAGACAGCTTCAGTTGTTATCTTCTATATTATCCAAAAGCTGTCCTAATACAGCCATTCTTGGATCAATTTCCGGCCCACAGGAACACGGGCCATGATTGAGGTTTGCCCCGCACCTTTCGCAGAGCCCCTTGCAGTCCTCTCTGCACAGCAGCTTTGCATCCATATCGAGAATGAAACAGGTGCCCAGAACATCGTCCAGGTCGAGCTCATTATTCTCAATAAGGAATATATCGGGGTTTTCCTCATCCTCGAGCTCCGCGGCGAGCGGAACGTCGAGTTCAACGTCTTTTTCCATTTCGAACTGTTCGCCGCAGCGGTCACAGACACAGAGCATTTTTGCCCTGATCTCACCCTGAAGGCTGAGCGCGCCGGCGTTGTTGACAACGCGGCCCTCCGCATGCGGCGGAGAAACGAAACCGGTCACAGATGGAAAATACAGCCTGTCTGTTTCCAGATCGCAGCAAAACGGCGCGGACGCGCCGGGCATATCGATTATTTCATGAAGATCGAGTAACATGGCGCACCTCACACAGTCGCCTAGATATTATAGTTGAAAGAGTACCGCTTGTCAACAGGATTTTTCCCTTGTTTCAATGTGTTTCAGATGTATCCGGCAGGATATTGTTCCTGCCCGGATATTTTTCGCTATCCTTGTTATTTTATCACCCGAAAAGCGAATTGGCAAGTTGAAATATTATTGGACCTTATGATAAAATACACGCGGTGATCTTTTATGAAAGAACTGACTATAACCAGAAACGACGCCGGGCAGCGCCTTGACCGTTTTATCGGCAAGTCCGTCCCTCTGCTGCCGGAAAGTCTGCTTCAGAAGTATATAAGGCTCAAGCGCATCAAGCTCAACGGCAAGGGTGCAAAGCGCGACGCGCGCCTTGCACCGGGAGACACGCTCCAGCTTTATATAAACGACGAGTTCTTTGAAAAGCCGCGCGAGGAGAACTCCTATCTCAAGGTCGGATCCCCCCGGCTGGACATAGTATATGAGGACGAAAACATTCTGCTGGCGAATAAAAAGCCCGGCGTTCTGTGCCACAGCGCGGGACAATGGGATTACAACACTCTCATCGCCAACATTCAGGCTCACGCATATCAAAGCGGCGACTGGAATCCGCGTGCGGAAAACTCCTTCGCCCCAGCGCTCTGCAACCGCATCGACCGCAACACCGGCGGCATCGTCATCGCCGCGAAAAATGCGGAGGCTCTGCGCATCATGAACGACAAGATCCGCGACCGTGAGATCGGCAAATACTATCTCTGCACCGTTTTTGGCCGTCCGCGTCCCGCCGAGGGCCGGCTGGAGGGATATCTGTTCAAGGACGCAAAGAAAAACCAGGTCTATGTCAGCGAGCGCCCGGTGCCCGGCTCCAGGACCGCGGTGACGGAATACAAAACTCTCCGGACACGCGGAGAACTCTCGCTCGTTGAGTGCCGTCTTCTGACCGGCCGCACCCACCAGATAAGAGCACAGATGGCTCACGCCGGGCATCCCCTGCTCGGCGACGGAAAATACGGCTCCGAGCGCAGAAACAAAGCCTACGGAGAGAGCGGCCAGGCTCTGTATTCATATAAGCTCTCCTTCGATTTCCGGACGGACGCCGGTGTGCTGGAATACCTTAAAGGCCGCTGTTTTCAGGTTGAAACTGTTGATTTTGTCGAAAAGTATTTTAAGGGGTAAAATCTGATTGACTTTTGCAGATAATAACTGTATATTG
>CAKSWM010000171.1 GCA_934511545.1 uncultured Oscillospiraceae bacterium
CAGAGAGATCATCTTCTTAACGGCGTTTGCATTCTTCTCGTCGGCCATAACGCCCTTGGTCATGTCGGTCACGACATAGCCCGGAGCGATAGCGTTGACGGTGATGCCGTAGCGTGCAAGCTCATTGGCCATGATCTTGGTCAGGTGGATAACAGCGGCCTTGGCGGCGCCGTAGATGGTATCTCCGCGGGGAGCCTTGATGCCGGCTGCGGATGCCATGTTGATAATGCGGTAGGGATTCTCTTCGCCTTCCCTGCCCTGAGCCTTCATCTGGTTTCCGGCAAGCTGGGAGAGGAAGTAGAGCGCCTTGAGGTCGGCGTCCATGAAATGGTCAAAAGTCTCCTCGGTCTGGTCCAGCATGTTTACGGGGGTGCCGCCGACACCGGCGTTGTTGACGAGGATATCGATGCGGCCGAACTTCTCGACTGTGGTCCTGATGAGGTTTTCTCTGTGCTCCGCGATGGTGACCTCGGTGGCAACACCGATGGCCTTGCCGCGGCCCATTGCCTCGATCTCCGCTGCGGCCTTGTCGCAGGCGTCCTGCTTACGTCCGGTGACAACGACGTTGGCGCCGTAATATGCCATTGTGGTGGCGATGGCGTTGCCGATGCCGCGGGTGGATCCGGTTATGACGGCGACCTTGCCGGTCAGGTCATACTTCGGCGCGATGAAGTTTTCCATTTTGCTTTTCTCCTTCATTCAGTAAAATAGGATATAAACATAAAACATTGTCAGTGTTTTGAACACACGTATCTGTTGAGCCCGTCCTCTTCATAGCGGAGGATCACCCCCGTGTTTTCGAGATATCTGAGATGGGCGAGTATTTCGCCGACGGCAAACCACTTCTGCGAGATCGGAAAATCGTCCCACGACCTTGCTCTTATGTGCCAGGTCATATGCGACGCGATCTTATACGCCGTCAGCCCCGGGTGCGCGGAGACAACGGAAACCGTCTCTTCCAGCCGCAGGCGGTGGTGCTCCAGTATCTGTCCGATGCGCTCGTCCGCAGTACAGGAAACTCCGCGGTGCCCGGGCAGCGGATTTTTGATGTTAAAGCCGCGGAAACGCCTCAGCGCTTCCATATAGCAGGTAAGCGAATCCTCCGGTTCGTCCCATATCTGGACGGTCGGAGTTATATCAAAAAGTATGTGATCGCCGAGGAACATCGTCCCCGTCTCTTCCTCGAAAAGGCACTTCTGTCCCGGAGAGTGACCGGAAGCCCCTACAACGCGGAGCCTGTGTCCGCCGTATTCGAGGATATCATCATCCGAAACGTATGTAAAGTCACAGTTTCTGGTCGGCGAAAGGCTTCTGGCGACGTTGTTGAGAGGCATTTTATCCATCTCGTACTGCGGAAAGCCCTCGCGCGCATATACCCCGTCGCTGCGTCTCCAGACCTGTTCCATTACTTCAACGTCGATGTATTCCCAGTCCTTGCGGGATATATACACCTTTGCGCCCGGCCGTTGGAGTTTCCAGGCAAGGCCGGAATGATCGGAATGGAGATGGGTTATAAAGATGTCGGTATCCTCAAGCCGGACGCCGAGCCCGTCGAGGCCCTGCATCAGCGCCTGCTCCGACACCTCGTGATTAAAGCCGGTGTCGATCAGAAGATTCCTCTCGCCCCGGATAACATATGCGTTCAGGCTCTTCAGCGGAGTCATCGGCAGCGGCACGACGATCTTGAATATATTGTCGATGATTTTTTCCGCCTGCACCGTTTTTCTCCAATTAGTTATTCTACAACATTTTTCGCCTGTATACAAGTGTTTTTGTCAGGGCTGCTGTTCTATGATGGGTATGCCGTATTTTTTCGCCTTTCGCGAGATCGTCGAAGGATCTACCTTGAGGTAAGCCGCGGCGCGCCGAACGCCGCCGCAATTCACAAGCGCATCCTCGATCATCTGTTTTTCATATCTTGCCACGGCCTCGTGCAGCCCGATCTCGCTTGGATGTCTGTAATTTGGGATGTCAAGAAGCTCCGCCAGCTTTGCAGCGTCCAGCGTATCTCCTTCCGAGCAGATGACAAGGTATTCGATTATGTTCTTAAGCTCCCTGACATTCTCCGGCCATGAATAATTCTCCAGGTCCGGACACACGCTCTCAGGGAATTTCAGCGTTCGTCCGTGTTTCTCGCAGTATTCGTCGAAGAAGCGCCTTGTAAGCGGGATGATGTCGCTTTTGCGCTCCCTGAGAGGCGCGACGTCGATAACGCCGCCGGAAAAGAGTTCGAACAGTTCTCTGCTGAACTCGCCTTTTTCGACCAGCTCGCGTATGCCGCTGTCGACCGACGCGATCACACGCACATCCAACTTTGTGTTCTTTCCGCTGCCGGTGCGTGATACTTCGCCGGAGCGCAGAACATCGACTAGAGCCTGCTGAAGTCTCTCCGGGAGGCCGTCTATCTCGCCGAGAAGTATCGTCCCGCCGTCCGCCTGTTCAAACAGGCCGGCCTTATCGCCAAGGCAGGGCTCTTCCGGTTCTCCCTCGCTTCCAAAAAGCTCGGATTCGAGCAATCCTACCGGGATGGCGCGGCAGTTGACCTTGACATACGGCTTTTCACGCCGCGAACTCTCCGTAAGGATATAGTCCGCAAGGACCTCTTTTCCGGTCCCCATTTCTCCTGCGATGAGGATCGGTTCGTCCGTTGCGGCAGCTCTCCTTGCCGTTTCCTTTGTCCTTTCCATCACGGGATCGGAACCCAATTCGCGGTTTTCCGGCGCGGTGAAGCAGTCGTTTATCTGGATCGCATCCTCGCCGCGGTCCGTGCCGCGGAACTGTGCGAATCTGATGCGCAGTTCGTCAACGTCCGTTATGCTGCTGACGACCATGCGTATACTGCCGTTTTCGTCAAAAACGGGCTCTGCCGCGGCGTAGCCGTTTACCCGGCTGTTTCCGACCGAACGCATATATCCTGCGCCGGAAATGCGCCTTCCGGAACGAATAACGTCCGCACATACGGAATGGCGGAACACCTTTCCCTCCTTGGCCACGTCAAAAACGTTTCTCCCGATAAGATCCTCGGGTTCGACGTCCAGCCTGCGGCAATATGACTGGTTGACGAACAGGATCCTGCCGTCTCCGTCTGTAACGAGCACACCATCGGACAGGCTGCTGACGACTTCGCGGAAGTCGATCTCATTCGTATCCGTACGATGTTTTTCATCAAAGAGCACGACAGAAAACCTCCAATTCATGCGTTTGGATACAATCCGCACACACTGGTACTATATCATATCCGTGGCAAGTCTGCAACACGCAAATCCTCCCGGATTATTTCGAAAAGTTGTACGTTCGTTGCAATAGGCCAACAGAAAACGCAATGTTTACCGGAAAAGGTATTACCGTTAAAGGCCGCTTCTGAAAGCTGCGTCCGTCTCCGTGCTTCACAGCGACATGATGAACTGTTTCAGCTCTTCAAAGCCGCCGTGTGGAAACGCGCCGATGTCCCTGCCGGACCTGTTGATAAGGCAATCCGTCAGCAGAAATACCTTCATGCCGAGAGTTTCCGCGACCATATCCTCATCAACGTCGTTGCCCACCATCGCGCACTCTCCGGGCTCCAGCCCCAGCGCGTTTGCCACATCCCTGTAATACTCGGGATTGGGCTTGCAGTGCGCGTTGTTTTCATATGTCGTGTAAACGGCAAAGTCTTCAGGCTCCAGTCCGGCCCAGCGTATGCGGCTCTCGGTAGCAC
>CAKSWM010000172.1 GCA_934511545.1 uncultured Oscillospiraceae bacterium
CGCGCACGAACCTCTTTTCCGCTACTTTCCGCGTCCGCAGCGTCGCGGCATATGCCATCCACCAGTTCTTCCAGGACCGGGGCTTCGTCTATGTCCACACCCCCATCATCACCGCCAGCGACTGCGAGGGCGCGGGCGAGATGTTCCGGGTAACGACGCTGGATCTGGACAACCTGCCGAAAAACGAGGACGGCTCCGTTGACTATTCCAAGGACTTTTTCGGCAAGGGCGCGAACCTGACCGTCTCCGGCCAGCTCAACGCGGAAAACTTCGCGATGGCCTTCGGCGACGTTTACACCTTCGGCCCGACCTTCCGCGCCGAAAACAGCAACACCCAGCGCCACGCCGCCGAGTTCTGGATGATAGAGCCGGAGATGGCGTTCTGCGATCTCGCCGGCGATATGGACGTCGCTGAGGCGATGATAAAATACGTCATCAACACCGTTCTGGAAAAATGCCCGCAGGAGATGGAGTTCTTCAACAGCTTTGTCGACAAGGGTCTGCTCGAGCGCCTGCAAAACGTCGTCTCCAACGACTTCGGCCGCGTCAGCTATACCGACGCCGTCGAGATCCTCAAAAAGCACAACGACCGTTTCGACTATAAGGTCGAGTGGGGCTGCGACCTCCAGACCGAACACGAGCGCTATCTGACGGAGCAGGTATACAAAAAGCCCGTCTTTGTCACCGACTACCCCGCGGAGATCAAGGCTTTCTACATGCGCCTGAACGACGACGGAAAGACCGTGGCCGCGGCGGACTGCCTTGTGCCCGGCATCGGCGAGATTATCGGCGGCTCTCAGCGCGAGGAGCGTCTCGACGTTCTTGAAAGACGCATAAAGGAGCTCGGCATGAACACCGAGGATTACTGGTGGTATCTCGACCTGCGCCGCTACGGCAGCTGCAAGCACGCGGGCTTCGGCCTCGGCTTCGAGCGCATGGTCATGTACCTCACCGGCGTTTCCAACATCCGCGACGTCCTGCCCCATCCCCGCACCGTCGGCAACGCGGACTTTTAAGCACTCAAGCGGACAACATGATGTTGTCCGCTTTTTATATTCCCGTGTACGGTGAACCGTCCCGCCGATATATCCGAAAAAGTTGAAATGTGTTTACAAATTATATGATAACAGGCATTTCCGGCGGCGTTTTTATCGCTTATGCACAAATTTTCCTCATCTTCGCCTTGACAAGCGCCCGAAACGGATAGTAGACTTGTTATATATCAAAACAACTTTGGGAGGACAAACAATGAGCTTCGATCACCTGCTGAGCCCTCTTACTGTCGCCGGAAAGACATATAAGCACCGCATGGTGGCCTCGCCCGCACTGGCGGGCGTTATCGCGCCGGACGGCGCTTTCCCTCCGGATCAATACGCCCATTACGAGGCAAAGGCCGCGGGCGGCTGCGCCTCCGTCACGATCGGCGAAACAGAGGTAAACTTCACATACGGCAACAAGGCCGCCTTTCCGCCTCCGACGGATTATGACGACATCGGTTCCCGTCAATTCAGGGAATGGTGCCGCCACGCCCAGATGATCCACTCCCACGGTGCGCTCGCTCTGGTCCAGCTCTGTCAGTCCGGCAACCTGCGCCAGGTCAGCGCGGGCTGTGTCGGCCCCGGCTATGGGCCCGACGAGATGGTCGCCGCCGACGGCACTGTCATCCACGCCATGACCCGCGAGATCATGGACGACTCCATCGCAAGCTGGCAGAAGGCGGCAAAATATATGAAGGCCGCCGGATTTGACGGCGTCAATCTCCATTTTGGCCACTCCTGGCTGCCGCACCAGTTCCTCTCCCCGCGCACAAACCACCGCACGGACGAATACGGCGGCTGTCTTGAAAACCGGATGCGCTTTCCGCTCGAAATACTCAAGGGCGTGCGCGAGGCGGTCGGCGACGACTTTATCCTTGAGATGCGCGTCTCCGGCTCCGAGCGCTGCGAGGGCGGCATGAGTCTGGAGGATATGGCCACCTTCTGCGAAAAGGCACAGGAGTTTATAAACATCGTCCACGTTTCCGCCGGCGTATACCGCGACCCGACCACAAACGAGAGGGACGGCGGAGTCAACCCGAACAACACTGGTATGTATCCGAGCATGTACAGGCCCAACATCTCCAACCTGCACGAGGCCTCATACATAAAAAAACGCGTATCCATCCCCGTGTGCATCGTCGGAGGCATTCGCAGTCCCGAGGATGCGGAGAGGATCATCGCGGAGGGCAGAGTCGATCTTGTGGCAATGGGCCGCCAGGTGAACAAGGCCGACCCGAACTTTGCAAACAAGGTCACGGCAAACCGCCCGGAGGACATCGACCGCTGCGTGCGCTGCGGCATGTGCATGGGCGGCACGAGGCCGACGCTGCGCGAACGCGACTATGACGAGTTCGGCATCGACAGGAGCTTCAAGCCGGAATTCACCGGACCCCCGACCATGGTCGTTCCCCCGGACACGGACTTCTTCGAGTTCTTCAGCAAGCCGCTCATGCCCGGCATGGGGCCGGACTATTGCACCGTCAACCCCTATCACGACCACAAGGAAATGCCCGCGGACAAGATCCTGCCGCGCACCCGCGTTTTAAAGAAGATACTGGTCATCGGCGGCGGAATGGGCGGTATGCAGGCAGCCGTCACGGCGGCGGACATTGGCTTTGACGTTGTCCTCGCCGAAAAAACCGGCACACTTGGCGGCATATTCAAATTTTCCGACCACGACTGCCACAAATATGACCTCAGAATATATAAAGACCGGCTTATAAACCGCGTCAGGAACCGCTGCTGGATCGATCTGCGGCTGAATACGGAGGTCGATGCGGAGTTTATAAAGGCGGAAAAGCCCGATTTCATCATCTGCGCGACAGGCTCGAGCCAGTCCGCGCCCCCGATCCCGGGGCTGAAGGAATTTGCCCGCCCGCTGCTCGAGGCCTACGGCGATAACGTCCGCGGCAAACGGGTCGTCATGCTCGGCGGCGGTCTTGCCGGCTGCGAGGCGGCGGCACACTTTGCCGACAGCGGTGCAAAGAGCGTCGATGTTGTCGAAATGATGGACACTCTCGCCCCCGGTCCCATGGATACCCACAAAATCGACCTTTTCCGTCTCATGGAAAAGCTGAACGTCGGGCAGCACCCGGCGACAAAGGTCAGCAGGATAGAAAATGGCCTCGTCACCGCGGAATCCTCCGGCGGCACAGTGACATTTGAGGCAGACCTCATAACCTATGCCCTCGGCATGAGAGCCAACCCGACGGACGCCCTCCGCGAAGCGGCGGGGGACACTCCGTTTGAGCTTGTCGGCGACTGCGTGCAGCCCACAAAGGTCTATCACGCGATCTATGACGGCGTATCCGCCGCGCTGAGAGCCTATAAGCTCTTTAACGACAGGTAAAACAAAAAAACGCGGCTGGCCCGGAGAAGGTCAGCCGTGTTTTTTCATATCAGCCCCCGCTGGGGAGTATCGAGAAGTGCATGAAGTCATGCCAGCCGCTGCCATAGCCCTGGCCGCCCCAGCCCCAGCCGTATTTTTTAAAGGCGCGCACGACGCTGCAGCCGGGCATTATTGAGAACGGATCCTCTCCCGGGAACCAGCCGCTGCCGACGGCCGGAACAAGGTTTCCCTCGCCGTCGTAATAGCC
>CAKSWM010000173.1 GCA_934511545.1 uncultured Oscillospiraceae bacterium
GCGTTGAAATATCCGTAGCCCGTGTCGCCGAGTATGTTCTGAAGCGGTATTTTATATATCGCGCCGAGCACCTTCATTATGGCAACGCCGAAAGCAAGTATCGCGGCCCCGTGCAGATAGTTTTGTTTTTTTGTTTCAGACATTGGATTCCTCCCGGAAACTTTTACTCTTCTCTATCCGGACACTTGGCGAAGTATACACCACAGTGCCTGAAAAATCAAGGAAAACCGGCTTTTTTATTTTAGTTGGCAGGCATCGCCCCCTGCCGCCTGAAATCGTCAGCTGACAGGTGCTGCGCAGTTTTGACAGCAGGTCCCTCCCATCAGTTTATGCGCCGGCACTCGGTATAATACCGTTTGTCCGCCGCAAGACCGATGGAAAAGCTCTTGCGCGGAAAAGCGCCCGTTCGGATGATGGAGGAAAACAGTTCGCTCTTGTCCATTGCGGGCAAAAGTATGCCGCAGACCGCCGTGTGCGCGCACATTCCCCTGGCCGTGCCGCCGCCATGGATGTAGTCCAGTCTCCCTCCGTGCTCCGAGCACCAGTCCGTGCAGAATTTCTCCGCAAGTCCGATAACTTCGCCTATGGATGGGCCGTACACCCTTAAGGTCGAGACCTCTCCCGCGCGGAGCAACGTCACGGCGTGTTCCTCTCCCTCCGTTCCGCAGGCGGCAAATACTTCGCGGGCCTTGTCAATGAATCCGCGGTCGTCCGTATCAAAGATGACCCTGTGTATCGGCTCGAAGCAGACGGCCGGGTCGTGAATATTGACAAGCTCAACGAGGCTGTACCTCGCCGGGTGGCTTTGGGCTTCCTCCGGCGTGAGGCCCTTTTTGATCTCCTCCCAGCAGAGCTTTGCCGCGGCAAGGCTGTGGTTCCCGTCCCCGACGGCGAATACTGCCGGAGCTTTGCCGGACGGGCCGTACTTTTTTTCAAGCACAGCCGGATCTCCCAGTGCGCCGACAAGTTCTTCCATCCTTTCGGCCTCGCGGCCGCTTATCCCGCGTCCTTTAATCCGGCCTCCGCACTGCATCAGTTCGAAGTCATAGAGTTCCTCCCGCGCCGCCGTTTCCGCCGCGCGCATAACGCCGTCCTCCGGATCGTCGATGAACACGATGGTATGCGGCATCTCCAGCGGTGCCTGCATACGCACCTTCACCCTTGCAGGAAGCCGCTCGGCCACGGTCCCCTCCGTGGCGCGGACAGGCGATGACGAGCCGGGCGCGTAGTCATAGGCCTCGATATCCAGCAGGCCGACGAGCCCGCGGCGCACACCCCCTCCGGAAAGGGTCCGCTCGACATAGACAAAGGAATCCTTCAGCGTTCTGAACACGCCGTTTTCCAGATACCGGCGCATGGAGCCCGTTATATCCGCCGCCGCGCCTCGTTCCGTGCGCAGCCACGCCTCTGGCAGCATCATGCGCAGGGATGACGGGGCTTCACCCACGATCTCATCCACCTGCCGCCAATACTGCGGTTCGGAGGAGAACTGGTCGCACGCAACAACGCTCCAGGCCTCAAAATTTTCCCTCGGAATAAGTATATCCCCTTTTATGAATATCCTATCGGACATGGCAGCCGACTCCCTGAAATAAAGACTTCCGTAATATGATATACTAGCACAACCGCTTAAAGCACGCAATGCCGGATTTTATTTTTGGAGCTTTTACAGGCATTCGGGGCAAAAAAGCGTCCCGCCGGGACATATCCCGGCGGGACGGCATATCATTCGGCTGTTGCAAGCACAGGTACGATGATCTGGGACCAGGTCTCCATTTTCGGCGACAGATCCCAGAGTTCCGAACGTCTGATCCACGACCCGGTAAGCTTTTCCGTCTCTCTTACGCGCACCTCTCCGGATGTCGTCAGCGTATAGAAAAAGCCCAGATGCACGCTGCCGACTTCATTTGAATCATCGTTTATGACTCCCCGCAGAGTAAGATCGCCGAAGTCGGTCATATATACCTCCTCGCCGATCTCGCGGCGCAGGCCGTTCATAAGCGAATCATCGTCGCCCGGATTGATATGCCCGCCGACGCCCAGCGAGATCATCCCGTGCAGGCGCGCCTCGCCGCCTCTGTTCAGCCGCGTGGTAGAGAACACCTGTGAGCCGCGGCAGATGGCCACATAGGGTATGATCTGTTTATACTCGGGATGTTTCTCGGCAAAGGGCCGCGGCAGATACTCATGCCGGGTCTCGACAAGTTCTGCGATCTCCTTCTCACAGCCGGTTATAAGGCCGTTTTTTCCCTTTATATACGGAGCGAGAAGCTCCGTCTTTACGACTAGGACGTTTTCCATATACACTTATTCCCCGCTTTCGTAGTCGTATCCGAGGGCCGTCATGATATCTCCGAGCTCCCCGGTGTATTTTTCACTTCTGTGGACGTCAAAGGCGTCGCGGTCGATCTCGATGCCCAGCTCGTACATACGCCGTATGCTCCATATGTACAGCGCGTCCAGCGCGGGTATAAGCTCTTCGCCAAGCGGCGTCAGCACATACTCCACCTTCAGCGGTATGGTGTTGTACTGTATCCGCTCGACAAGCCCGTCGTCAGCCAGTTCCCTGAGCTGCTCGGCGAGCACCTTTTCGCTTATCGGCAAGGTCTTTCGCGTCTCGTTGAAGCGTATACAGCCATAGTTGTGGATATGGTGAAGTATCGTCATCTTCCATTTTCCGAAAAGGCATTTACGCACATAATGATATGGGTTCACACCTGGCATACCGGCACCTCCTCAGGCAGCTTTTACGTTTGTCCGCACTGCCGATTATAGCATATCGCGGGCGCGAAGAAAAGAGCCGGGTTACAAAAAAGTTAGTCACTTACAATATTGTGTGTATTGCATAAACAGTCGAAGTGGACTATGCTGAATATAGTCCAAATAATACAATATAGTATAGCTAATATTTGTTACAGGAGGAAAAATCAATGGTTCCCGTACAGAAAGATTTTGTAAACAACATGTTCTCCGTTGAGGGCAAGGTCGCTCTCGTCACCGGCGCCACCGGCGCGCTGGGCTGCGTTCTCGCAAAGGGCTACGGCTACGCCGGCGCCAAGGTCTTTATGACCGGCCGCAACGAAGCCAAGCTCAAGGCTCTCGAGGAGGAGTTCAAGGCTGAGGGTATCGACTGCGCATACTATGTCGCGGATCCCGCCGTCGAGGAAGACGTCAAGGCCTGCATCGCCGCCTGCGTCGAGAAATACGGCGAGGTCAACATCCTTGCGATCTGCCACGGCTACAACAAGGTCCAGAACATTCTTGACCAGTCCGTCGAGGATTGGCAGAAGGTCATGGACGCCGACTGCAAGAGCGTTTATATCGTCCTCAAGTATGTCGCCGAGCAGATGGTCAAGCAGGGCAAGGGCGGCAAGATGGTCGTCGTCACCTCCCAGCGCTCCAAGCGCGGCATGGCCGGCTACACCGGATACTGCACCTCCAAGGGCGGCGCGGACCTCATGGTCTCCAGCCTCGCCTGCGAGCTCTCCGCTCAGCACCACATCAACGTCAACTCCCTCTGCCCGACTGTTTTCCGCAGCGAGCTGACCGAGTGGATGTTCGACCCCGAATCCGCCGTTTACCAGAACTTCCTCAAGCGCGAGCCCATCGGACGTCT
>CAKSWM010000174.1 GCA_934511545.1 uncultured Oscillospiraceae bacterium
GTTCACAAAGCTGTTGACGGCCGAGGCTCTGGTGGGCGCGGCAGCGCTTATCCTGGCAGAGTGCTTCCCCCGTCAGCTCATCGCGATTTTCGGCGCGGCAAACGAGAGCGGCTTCTATACCGATTTTGCCATCAAAGCGTTCCGTACCTACCTGTGCATGATGGTGCTGGCCTGCGTCAACAAAGCGTGCTTTATTTTCCTTCAGGCAGTCGGCAAGGCTCTGCCCTCCACCATGCTGTCCATGTTCCGCGAGGTCGTGTTCGGCGTTGGCTTTGCGCTTCTGCTGCCGGTGTTCTTTGGGCTGGACGGCGTGCTGTATTCCATGCCGGTTTCAGACGTTCTGACCTTTGTCATCGCGGCGGTCATAATTGTGAAAACATATCGGGAACTGAATACGGAAAGCGTTCAGAACTCATAAAAAAATGGAGGCTGCAAAAGCAGCCTCCGTTTTTTATTCCGTCAGTCCGCAAACAGCGGGGTGGAAAGATAGCGGTCGCCCGTGTCCGGCAGCAGGGCGACGATCGTCTTGCCCCTGTTCTCCGGCCGCTTCGCAAGCTGGATGGCGGCCCACACGGCGGCGCCGGAGGAGATGCCCACCAGCACGCCCTCTTTTCGGCCGACCAGCCGGCCGGCTGCAAACGCATCCTCGTTTTCCACGGGGATGATCTCGTCATAGATCTTAGTGTCCAGCACGTCGGGCACGAAACCGGCGCCGATGCCCTGAATTTTGTGGCTGCCGGCCACGCCCTTGCTCAGCACGGGCGAGCTCGCCGGCTCCACGGCCACGATCTTCACAGCGGGGTTCCGGCTCTTCAGATACTCGCCGGTGCCCGTGATGGTGCCGCCGGTGCCGACGCCCGCCACAAAGATGTCCACCTTTCCGTCGGTGTCCTCCCAGATCTCCGGGCCGGTGGTCGCCTTGTGGACCGCCGGGTTGGCCGGATTCACAAACTGGCCGGGGATAAAGCTGTTGGGGATCTCCTTTGCCAGCTCGTCGGCCTTTGCAATGGCGCCCTTCATGCCCTTGGCGCCCTCGGTGAGCACCAGCTCCGCACCGTAGGCCTTCATGAGCTGGCGGCGCTCCACGCTCATGGTCTCCGGCATCACGATGATGATGCGGTAGCCGCGGGCGGCGGCCACGGAAGCAAGGCCGATGCCGGTGTTGCCGCTCGTCGGCTCGATGATGACGGAGCCGGGCTTCAGCACTCCCCTGGCCTCCGCGTCGTCGATCATCGCCTTGGCAATGCGGTCCTTCACGCTGCCGGCGGGGTTGAAATATTCCAGCTTGGCCAGCAGCTTGGCCTCCAGGCCCTCGGCCTGTTCAATATGTACCAGCTCCAGCAGCGGGGTCTTTCCGATCAGCTGGTCCGCGGATGTGTAGATCCTGCTCATAGTAAATTTCCTCCCAAACTTGATGTCTTTTATGTTTTATTCGGTATTCCGGCATCTATGCTCCTGCTCACGGACAGCGGCGACATCGAAAGCCCCGGTTGAAGTTCATCATACTTACCAACCTTTCTCGTAGGTTTGTACGGATTATAAAACCTCTTTGCCCGTTTGTCAATAGGCTGAGCAAATTTTTTATCGCTCAGCCCGCTTCCCTGCCGTAAAAACCGCCGCATATTTATAATGAAACACTTTTTTATAAATGCCTATTGACATGGTAGGAATTAAGCGTTACAATTCCTATCGGCAAAGTAGGTAATTATGTGCGAGGGGGGCATTCTGTATGATGATCTCATCCAGAGGGCGTTACGCTCTGCTCGTCATGCTGGATATGGCGGAGCACAGAAACGGCGAATGGCTTCGTCTCAGCGATATCGCTCAGCGCCAGCAGCTCTCCAGGAAATATCTGGAAAGCATCATGTCCGCCCTGTGCCGGGCGGAGCTGGTGGAGAGCGCCGTGGGCAAAGCCGGCGGCTACCGCCTGACCCGGCCGCCGGAGGACTATCCGGTGGGCGAAATTCTGCGGGCGGCGGAGGGCAGCCTGTCGCCTATCTCCTGCCCGTCCGAAACGACGTCCGGCTGCGGCAGCGCCTGCGACTGCGACGCGCGCCTTTTCTGGCAGGGGCTGAAAGACCAGATCGACGATTATGTTGACAATCATACGCTGGCACAATTTATGCACAAAAGAGAAAAATTCCCAGACCGCATCTGCGGCGCGGAAGAAAATAAAGGTGGTTTGAGAAGTGAGTAAGGCACTTTTGGAGATTCGGGACCTGCACGTCCGGGTCGAGGAAAAAGAGATCCTGCACGGTGTTGATCTGGCCGTGGGACGCGATGAGACCCATGTTCTCATGGGCCCGAACGGCACCGGCAAATCCACGCTGGGCTACGCCGTCACCGGCAACCCGGCTTATATCGTCACCGGGGGCTCGATTATTTTTGACGGCGAGGATATTACGGAGCTTCCCGTCAACGAACGGGCGAAAAAGGACACTTTCCTGTCCTTCCAGAACCCGCTGGAGGTTCCCGGCGTGACGCTGAGCGCCTTCATCCGCAGCGCGCTCGAGCAGCGCACGGGCAGCCGTCTGCGGCTCTGGGATTTCAAAAAAAAGCTCCGGGAGACCATGGCGCTGCTGAATATGGACGAGAGCTACGCCGAGCGCGACCTGAACGTCGGCTTCTCCGGCGGCGAGAAGAAAAAGGCGGAGATCTTGCAGATGCTGATGCTGGAGCCGAAGCTTGCCATTCTGGACGAGACTGACTCCGGTCTGGATGTGGACGCGGTCCGCACCGTCAGCGAGGGCGTCCGTCTGTTCCGCGAGAAGACCCGCGGCTCGCTGCTCATCATCACCCACTCAACACGCATTCTGGAGGCGCTCCATGTGGACGCCGCCCATGTGATGGAGGACGGCGTCATCGTCCGCAGCGGCAGCGGTGAGCTGGTGGACGAGATCAACGAAAAGGGCTTCGGCAGCCTGAAAGAAGACTGAAACAGGAGGCTCCCGACATGGCGGATTTGAAAGAGAAAACCTATGTGGAGGACGTGGACCGCAGTATCTATGACATCCGGGACGAGGAACACGACGCTTACCGCATGGAATCCGGCCTGACGCCGGAGATCGTGGATAAGCTCTCCAAGGAGAAGGGCGATCCCGTGTGGATGCAGCAGTTCCGGCTGCAATCCCTCCAAATCTATAACGAGATGAAGGTCCCCGACTGGGGGCCGTCAATCGCGGGGCTGGACATGGACCATATCGCCACCTATGTCCGCCCGAACACCAAGATGAGCAATGACTGGAAGGACGTACCGGAGGACATCAAGGAGACCTTTGAACGGCTGGGCATTCCGCAGGCAGAGCGCAAATCGCTGGCCGGCGTGGGCGCGCAGTATGACTCCGAGCTGGTCTACCACAATGTACGCGACTCCGTGGCGGCCGAGGGCGTGGTATATACCGACATGGAAAGCGCCATGAAGGGCGAATACGCCGACATGGTGCGCAAGTATTTCATGAAGCTCGTCACGCCGCGCGACCATAAGTTTGCGGCGCTGCACGGCGCGGTGTGGTCCGGCGG
>CAKSWM010000175.1 GCA_934511545.1 uncultured Oscillospiraceae bacterium
TGATAACTATGAAGGGGTTTGGACCGCTTCCGGAACCCCGTTCAACAGCGGCGACGGATACTATATGGCACGTGAACTGGGCGCAAAGGAGACCACTATCGGCGCTCTGCGCATGGGTCCCCACAGCCACCGCTCCAATGAGCGCGTGAACGCTCTCGTCCGCCGTGCCGAGTCCATGTATGTCAACCAGCTGGGCGAGCGCTATACCGATGAAACGCTCTATTCCGGCGAGCCTCTCGGCTGGTTTGCTGGAGAGTCTCTTGACGTTCAGCCTTTCAAGCGCAATTATGTCATATATGATACAAACATTCTGGAGAATGTTGTCCGCAACCGCAAGAACATATATGGCCATGAAACAGGAATGGCGGGAGAGGGACTGAAACTTGACGACCCGATGGACTGGTTTGACCACATCCCTCAGGACATGGAAAAGGCCGGCAAGAAGGGCGAGATCGGAATGTTCGAAACGCTCGAGGAGTGCGCCGACTACATCGGATGCGACCGCGAGACCTTCATAAAGAGCGTTGAGCGCTATAATGAAGCCTGCAAGGTCGGCTATGATGATGAATTCCTGAAGGATCCGGAATACCTTATCCCCATAACCAAGGCGCCTTATTATGTTATTCAGGGATTTGCCGGTATCGATACTTTCCTTGGCGGCGTAAAGGTCGACCATTACCAGAGAGTGCTGCGCGAGGACTGGACGCCGATCAAGGGCCTCTACATGGCCGGCACCGGCGCCGGAGGCTGGGTCAATACGGGATACGGATATCCCGGAACCTGCTTTGGCTATTCGCTGTATTCCGGCTGGTATGCAGGTAAGGAAGCGGCAGACTATGCATCTGCAAACAAGTGACGGAGATCATAACAAAAACAACTGAAACCGGCGCAGAGGGTGCCGCAATTTTATGCGATACCCTCTGCCGCATTTCAATATTCGGCAATAAGAGCACGGAACTGATCGAGAATACGTTCAGGCTGTGCCGCGGCCTTGAAAAGGATCTGAGCAGGTTTTCTGACGACGGTGACATACAAAGGCTCAATGCCTCTGCCGCGGGATGCAGAGTATCGCAGCAAACAGCGGAGCTTTTGAAGCTCGCTTTAAGCTGCCGCGATATAAGCGGCGGCGCCTTTGACGTGACGGCACGGCAGGGACATGTCTCAACCCCCGGCGATTTATCCGTCGAGGGGTGCACCGTCATAAAACGGCCCGGCATCCAGGCTGATCTGGGCGGGATCGCAAAGGGATATATCACAGATGCGGCCGCCGGTAATCTGAGAAGTGCCGGCATTGCACATGCGATGCTGGATTTCGGCGGCAATGTTGTGGTGATAGGAAGATCCCCGTCGGGAAGGCCGTGGAATGTTGGACTGCGTGACCCTCGAGGCGGACCGGGCAGCTTTTTTGCCGTTGCCGCCGTGACCGACGCGTCCGTTGTTACAAGCGCGGAATACGAACGCGGAAAACATATTATCGATCCCGGAACGGGAAAGCCGGCGGATGCCGGATGCGTATCGGCAACAGTCATTGCCAGGTCGTCGGCGTTTGCGGACGCTTTGGCTACCGTACTGTTTGTCGGCGGGGAGGACCTTCTGAAAACGATGGAAAACCGGCCCGGAACCGAGAGTTCTTTTGAGGCGGTTATCGTAAAAAAATCCGGACATGTGTTTTTCACGTCCGGATTGGAAAAAAGAATCAGTTTTTGTTCAGGTTGAGCTCCTTTTCGGTCTGGCTGAAGCTGTTCTTGATGGCGTCCGCTATGAGCCTGACATAGGAGTTCTCGTTTTCCTTGAGCCACATCTCTGTTACAAATGCACAGGAGAGTTCCGGATCGACTGGGAACGCCTTAACATTGTCGTGGTCAAGGTCAGAATACATCATAACCGGCATTATGACCATGCCCAGCCCGGCTTCAACAGCCAGCTTGATATTCATGAGGTCGCTGCAATAAAAGAATCTGGGCACAACGTCGTAATATGGAAAGACGATAAGGCTCTGCGCAACGGCGCGATAATCGTTCTCCACGGTGTATATCCTTGCGGAGCCTTTTGGAATGACGTTTTCGTCATCTCCCAGCATCGTCCTTGGAACAACGACCATGACGGGGTTGGCCATCAGAAGATGATTGTCATATGCCTCATCCCTTACAGCAAGAGCGGGAGGCTGTTCAAACGAGCAGATACCGATATCGACGTCCCCGTTGTTGATGCGTTCTTCCATTTCGCTCAACCCGACCTTTTTGATGTTCACTCTCACGTTCGGGTGATCTCGCATGAACTGGGAAAGGGCGCTGACCAGGCATTTTTTTGCTGTCGGTTCTTCTATCAGGCCGGGTTCATACCCGATGTGAACGGTACACACGACCTTTGAATCGGATTCGATGTTGTGCAGAAGCTCGACCGCGTTGTCGGCACGCTCCAGAAGATCCTTTGCGATCGGGAGAAACGTGTTGCCCGCGTCGGTGAGATATACTGAGTGCTTGTCCCTGAAAAACAGCTTAACGCCGAGATCGGATTCAAGCAGCGCGATCTGCTTGCTCAGAGCCGATTGTGAAAAAAACATGCTCTCGGCCGCTTTTCGGAAACTGGCCTGCTGAGCGACGGCTATAAATGCCCTTATCTGTTTCAGCTCGATCATTTGTTCTCGACCCCCGAATTCAGAATTTACACGCATAAATAATAACACGGTTTTTTCTTTTTGACAAATTAATTAATTATTCTACATTTAGAGGTGATATTATGTCCGAAAAATTCAGCGGAAAGGCCCCGGGATACGGCGGGGACATAACCGCGGAAATAGAGATGGACGGCGGCGCGCTGAAAGCAGTACGTCTTGAAGGCCGGTGGGAGTCTCCCGGTATCGGCGATATTGCGCTTGAGAAGCTGGAAAACGTCTTTCTTGAGAGCGGAAGTCCTGATGTCGATGTAGTATCCGGTGCAACGGTAACGAGCACGGGCGCAAGATTTGCCTTCCGTCACGCGTTGGAAAATGCCGGTGTGCTGGAGCCGCTTCCCGAGGTCACGGTCGAGCTGGAGACAGACGTTCTTATCGTCGGCTGCGGCAGCTCCGGCGTAACTGCGGCGCTTGCCGCGGCCGAGCGCGGCGCGCGCGTCATCATGATGGACAGGACCACGGTGTTCGGCGGCAACGGCCTTTATGCTCACGGCGGATTCTTTGTTGAGAGCTATTGCCAGAAACGCGCTGGGGAGACCTATACCTGCAAACAGGCGTATGACGAAGCGATGTACTTTGCGAATTATCTTTGCGATCCGATCCTCATGCGCGACGTTATCTTTGAATCTGGCGAGACGGTGCGCTGGTGCAACAGCCACGGAGCCGGACTATTCCTTCTGGACCACTACAAGTCTTCCGCGCAGGAGGGCCTTCCCTTTACATATCATGGCTGGGGAGACAACGATACTTTCGGCAACTTCAAGCGCGAACTTGACCATTTCGGAAATGTTGAATATCTGATGGGAACAAAATGCACCGAACTTATCC
>CAKSWM010000176.1 GCA_934511545.1 uncultured Oscillospiraceae bacterium
TTCCACGGGCTCATTATCAGCGTATTTCCATATGGCGACGGCTTTTTATAGCTTCTAGATGCAAACTGCGCCAGCGGGGTGCGGACCCTGCGCTCGCGGGCAAAGACGCGCACATGGCGTATCATATAGCTTATCTCTGTCAGCACAAGTCCCGTCTCGCACATAAAGCCCTCAAAATCGCTTTTGCCCAGATCTTCGAGCAGCGCGCCGCTTATCTCGTTCTCATATTTTTTCACGGCGCCGTAAAGCTCCCTCAGTCGCTTTATGCGAAACTCCACCGGGAGCGTCGCACCGCTTTGGAAGTGCTCCCGCTGACTTTCAAGGATCCTGTCAGTATTCATATCCCCGCCTCCGATCCGCTGCATTATAACGGAAACGCCCGTACTCCCCTTACCGCGAGAACCGGCGCTCCACCGCGAGAACCGGCGCTCCACCGCGAGAACCGGCGCTCCACCGCGAGAACCGGCGCTCCGGTCATTGAACAGTGTGCCACAAAGGCCCTGGATTGTCAACGCGGCGACCCTCGCCGCCCGCCGGAGGAAGCGCCCCGTCTTTTTTGTTGTACTTTCTGTCCGGGAAATGTATAATATCCGTAAAGCCGCCTTCCCTCGCTGAAAAGGACGGCGCCAAAACTTATTCTAAACGGAAAAGAAAACATGGCCAACATTATTGAAATAACCGACTTCGACGCGCCGGAGCTGGACATCTATGCCCGGCTTACCGAGGTGCAGCTGCTTAACCGGCGCGAGCCGGGCAAGGGGATGTTCATCGCCGAAAGCCCGCTCGTTATCGAGCGTGCGCTGGACGCGGGCTGCGTCCCGATATCCTTCCTGATGGAAACGAAACACGCACAGGGAAAGGCAAAACAGCTCATCGAACGCTGCGGAAACATACCCGTTTACACGGCGGAACTCGACGTTCTGACACAGCTGACGGGCTTCAAGCTCACCCGCGGCACTCTCTGCGCGATGTACCGTCCCTGCCTGCTCTCCGTCAGCGAGGTGTGCGCCGGAGCAAGACGCATCGCCGTTTTGGAAAACATCATGAACCCCACGAATATCGGCGCCATATTCCGCTCCGCGGCGGCGCTGGGCATCGACGCGGTGCTTCTCACGGACGCCGGGAGCGACCCTCTGTACCGCCGCGCCGTCCGCGTGAGCATGGGCACCGTCTTTCAGATACCGTGGACCTACTTCGGCGAGGATACGCCCTGGCCCGGCGAAGGCATGGCGCTGCTGCGCTCTCTGGGCTTCAGGACCGCCGCTATGGCGCTGCGCGAGGACTCCGTTCCCATCGACGACCCGCGGCTCCTGTCCGAAGAAAAGCTCGCCATCGTCCTCGGCACAGAGGGCGACGGCCTCGCCTCCGGGACCATCGCCGACTGCGACTATACCGTTCTCATCCCGATGTCGCACGGCGTCGATTCGCTGAACGTCGCCGCGGCGAGCGCGGTAGCGTTCTACCAGCTGTGCAAAAAATAGATCATACCTTCCGCCGTCAAGCCACGGCACAGACATATAAAACACAGCGGACAAATAAATTCCCGGAGCCGGCAAACCGGCTCCGGGAATTCATTCTTTCAGTCATCGCGCGCTTTCATGCCCTCAAAGGGATTATAGTCCGAGGTGATGGCTGTCATGTCCATTTCCCTAGGGCGTTCGACCTCAATAACGATGTTGTCATACGGATCGTTGCGCCCGGGCGAATATGTATTGTCGTCGTCGAGCGTCTGATACGGCTTCGGAGGCGGAACGGTATTCTGGACCGTCTGCACGATGTTGTAATCCGCATGGAACAGGCCCGGCTCCGTCAAAAGTGCGGGACGTCCTCCGACGTCGCCGATGCTTATCGACCCGTCCAGATACTGCATATAGCGGTCGTGTCCCCAGTTGCCGACGTCGTAGTTGCCCGCAAGATCGGGACAGACCTGTTCGTGGAACCACTTCCACTCCCCGTCAACATAGACAAAGTCGGAGCCGTAGCGCTCCCAGAGCCAGACGCCGCTGCGCGTCTCTCCGTCGAAGCCCACGGAGCCCATCAGCGTTCCCGGGGTCAGGTAATATGAACGTGCGCTCATGCCGTCATCCGCGACCTCGATAACATCCGAACACAGCGCGTGGCAGCCGCCGGAGGTGACGGAACGCAGGTCGTGACCGGCCAGCTCGTGATATTTTTCCATCGCGGCGAAAGAGCCGAGCGCCATCATATGGTCCATGTGTTCGACGTTGTTGAAATAGACCTCGTCCCAGCCGACCATGCGTCCGAACTGGTGTGCCCAGGTGCAGTTTTCTGACCTGTGCCACATGAGGTCCCATTCCTCGCGGGAATAGCCGACGCCGTGAAGATAGGCATGGCGGGCCTTGTATTCCTCCACCGTCTGGACCGCCAGCGCGTTGTGGATGCGCTGTTCAAAAGAAAGCTCCCTGTTCATGCGCTTACCTCCTCTCCCTCTTGTAATAGGGCTTATTTATAAGTCCGTTCGGACCGCAGCCGCTCTTCTCGTCATAGGTCTCATACGGGCGCGGCATATCGTCCCACATGTACTCCCAGCCGTAGAAGGGATCGTAAACCGTTTCCTCCCGCGTCGGCGTGCCGAAGCGGGCCTCCAGCGGGTCCGCGCCCGCGGGCTGTCTGACGGGGACTCTGTTATAGTCCTCGCCCACGGTGACGGTGTGGTCATGCTCCATGACCATGTGAAGAATGCGCCACTGTCCCTCCACATGCACAAGGTCGGCACGCACAAGGCCGAAGTCCATATATGCATCGGCAGAGCCGTCCGCCTTTCCCTCCGCCGTATAGCCGAGGCGGTAGCCGAGATAACGTGCGCTCATACCGTCGTCCGCGATATAGACCAGCGGCGTCGTTATCGTGTCCATGCCTGCGATGCCGGTCTTTCCGGCGATGCGCGCATTATAGTCGCCCACAAGGTGGCGGGCGATCTCGTCCGTCCCGATATACCAGCCGTTGTTGCAGCCCAGCGCGGCCTCGGGTCCGGAGACCCAGAGCTCGTCAAGCGCGCGCTGCGCCTCGCCGTTTGAAAGATAGTAGCTGTGGCGGCAGATAAGCTGCTTGATCATCTCGCGGTCATATATGCGCTCGGCAAGCTGTTCATTCGTGTAGCCTTTTTCTATCATCGTTCAACCCTCCTCATAGCCATAGCTGAAGGTCTCGCCGAAGGTCTCATATGGTTCGGGCACGCGCGGAGACGGCAGGAACTCTCTTTCCGCATTGTAGCGCTCGCGCAGGACGGCGGGAACGGTCGGATCAGCCGCCTTCCAGTCTCTCATCTCCGCAAACTGTTCAAGACGCGCATACTCCTTCTCCGGCCCCGTCCACGCATATCCGCAGGGACGGTCAACATCCTGGAGATACAGCATGTGCCATATCTTCCACTCGCCGTCTTCCATCACAAAATCGACGGCAAACCATCCCCACTCCCAATATGAGAT
>CAKSWM010000177.1 GCA_934511545.1 uncultured Oscillospiraceae bacterium
AAGACTGTCCAGCGGCTTATGAAGGAACTGGGCTTGGTTTGCCGTGTCCGAATGAAAAAGTATCGTTCTTACAGGGGCGAAGTCGGCAAAATCGCACCAAACTTACTGAATCGGGACTTCCATGCGGACAAGCCGAACCAGAAATGGGTCACGGATGTGACCGACAGCCTGTTCGGAGAAAAACTCTACCTGTCCCCAGTTCTCAATCTGTACAGCAGCGATCTGGTCAGCTATACCATATCGGATCGTCCTGTGCTCAGTATGGTGATAACCATGCTGAACGAGGCATTTGCAAAAATTCCGGACGGAACAAACCTGATTCTTCACTCAGATCAGGGCTGGCAATATCAGCACCGGCAGTATCAGCGGATGCTCCGTGAGAAGGGCATCCGGCAGAGCATGAGCCGCAAGGGGAACTGTCTGGACAATGCTGTGATAGAAAATTTCTTTGGACTGCTCAAAAGTGAACTGCTGTATCTGCAAGAATTTCAATCCATGGAACACTTCAAACTGGAACTCATTGAATATCTGGATTACTACAACAACCGCAGGATCAAGGCAAAACTGAAGGGCTTGCCGCCTGCGATTCACAGACAGCAAGCCCTTTCGGCTGCTTGAACAATTCTTGAACAATTTCTATTAAAACATTTGTCTAACTTTTTGGGGGCACTTCACGATTGGCTGGCGGGCCATATTCTTTATCATCCGGAACGTTTCGCCGTCTTACAGTTCAAGATAACCCTTCAGCACCTTCAGCGTATTCCATACACCGTCGATATGGCTGCGCTCGTATCCATGGCTGGCATAAACTCCCGCGCCGATCAGTCCGTGGCGGATATCGTTTCCCGCGCTGACCGCCGCCTCGACGTCCGAACAGTAATTCGGATATACGTCGATCGCATAGTCCGCGCCTTCACGTTTTGCGGCGTTCACCAATTTTGTCACGACCTCATAGCTGTAAGGTCCGTCGGAATCCTTGGCGCAGATGGATACCTGCTTTTCCGTGCATTGCACGCCGTCTCCGACACAGCCCATATCGATGCTTATGGCCTCCGTCACTCCGGCGGGAACAGGTCCGGCTCCGCCGTGCCCTACCTCTTCATAAACCGTTACATGCGCATATACCCGCCGTGAAAGCTCTATGCCGTTGTCCGCAATATACTTTGCAAGGGCCAGCAGCACGCCGACCTCCAGCTTGTCGTCGAGGAAGCGGCTTTTTATATATCCCGACTCCGTTATGCGGGTGCGCGGGTCATAGGCGACAATATCTCCGACGTCCAGACCGAGCGTGCGCACATCCCCTGCACTTCTGACATCCTCATCCAGAACTATCTCCGTTGTGTCAAAATTGCGCTTCGTATCCGCGTAATTCCGATTGACGTGAATGGACGGGTTGCAGAGCTGATGCGTACCCTCATATACCCTGCCGTCGCGCGTATATACGCGGACGTTCTCTCCCTCGGCGTTCTCCGCGTGCATACCGCCGAGATTCGTGACTCTGAGACGGCCGTTTTCCTTTATCTCAGCGATCATTGCGCCAAGAGTATCGACATGGGCCTCGATAAGCAATCCGTCCTGCTCGTCTTTGCCGCCGAAATCTATCATAACGCCGCCCTTGGCAAGTATTTTTGTTTCAAAGCCAAGCGATGCAAACTCGTTCCTGACCCATTCGGCAGCCTTTTTCGTATATCCCGTCGGGCTGTCGATCGCGAGTATCTCCGCCGCCTTCTGTGCCGCATAAAGCGCATATTCTCTGTTCATTATTATTTCTCTCCCCGGTCTCATCGCCCGGCAGGGAGGGCAGCGCTCGCCGGAAAGCCGCGCCGCCGGGCATGCTTGCACCCCTGCCAGGCGATGGAAAAGTTTTTGTCCTCTGCAAGTATACCACACCGCGCCCGGATAGTCGAGCGGCATTATTCATTCTGTTCGCTCCCCGTCAGACTTAAACGGAATAAAACCGCAAGAAGCGGCAAAAACTGTAATATAACTTGCCGCAGGGAGAGAAAAACAAGTGGAAAACCACGATCTTGTCATAATCGGCGCAGGCTGCGCCGGCCTATCCGCCGGTATTTACTCCGCCAGCGCCGGCCTTGAAACGCTGATCCTGGATAAATGTCCGCCCGGAGGCCGGGCGGCGCTGGCGGAAAGCATTCTGAACTATCCGGGCGTTCCGGATATCTCCGGCCCGGAGCTGGTGCGCAGGATGTGCCGTCAGGCAGAGGCCTTCGGCGCCGTGACGCGCACCGCGGAGATAATCGGCGTTTCGCTTGCGGGCGAGCCAAAAGCACTTGTCACCTCATCGGGGACTATTTCCGCAAAAAGCGTCATAATCGCCGCCGGGACTTTCCCCTCGCGCGGCGGCTTTGAGGGCGAGTCAACGTTTCTGGGGCACGGCGTAAGCTGCTGCGCGACCCGCGACGGGCGTCTTTTTCGCGGAAAGGACATCTTTGTCACGGGCAGCGGAAATTCCGCTGCCGAGGCCGCGCTGTATCTCACTCACTTTGGAAAGAACGTCACTGTTCTTGTCCGGGAGGACAGCCTTGGCTGCTCCCACGCCGCTGAGCAAAGACTGCTGCGCGCACCCAAGGTGTCTGTACGCTTCGGAGCCGCGCTCATACGTGTTTACGGAGACGACGCGCCGCGAGGCGTCGTTATAAAGGACCTTCGCACAGGCAAAGAGGAGACTCTTGAGCCTGACGGCGGCTTCGGGGTATTCGTATACGCCGGTCAGGATCCCGATTCCTCTCTTTTCCGAGAACAGGTCAATCTGGACGAAAACGGATATATCATAACCGACGAACTCATGCGCACGGGCCTTCCGGGCGTTTTCGCTGCGGGAGACATCCGGCGCAAATCGCTCCGGCGGATCGCAACGGCCGTTTCCGACGGGGCCGTCGCCGCGGCCGGGGCCGAAAAATTCATAACCGGCGGAGCCTGACATGCCGCCGGGAACAGCGGGCCCCGCGGCAAAAAAACAGACGCTGACGTCGGAGGACGTGAGCGTCTGTTTTTGTCAGTCGATTCCTTTCGGCTTTTTCCATTTGCCGATGCGCATGTAAATAAACAGTATCACGATCTGCGCCATGGACGAGATCGGAGCTGCCGCCGTGACATATGCGAGGTTTGCACCGGGCAGCGTGCTCAGGAACCAGGCCACGGGGACTCTGACAAGGAAGGTCGAGATCAGGTGTGCCGACATTGAGATGGTCGAATATCCGCAGCCGTTGAAGAAGCCGTTATAGCTGAACACGAAACACACGAGCACGGCTTCGACCGCATATGGCCACAGATTCCACATAGCGGGGTCATCGTAGTTGCTTATTTGAAAAAGATACATGTGCTTCTCCGTTTCGAAATCGGCTCATTGAGAG
>CAKSWM010000178.1 GCA_934511545.1 uncultured Oscillospiraceae bacterium
GTTGTCTTGCCATGCGTGCCGGAGATGCAGAGCGCGTTTTTATAATCACGCATTATTGCGCCCCAAGCCTGTGTGCGCTCAAACACGGGAATACCCAGTTCATGAGCTCTTACTATCTCGCAGTTATCATCATGGACCGCTGCTGTGCGCACGACGAAGTCAATGTCCGGCGATACATTTTCCGGGCGGTGTCCGATAGCGACGTTTATCCCGAGCCCGCGAAGATGCTTCACGGTATCGCTGTCGTTCATATCGGAGCCGCATATCGTCAATCCCATGCCGGAGAGCACTTCAGCCAGGGGAGACATGGAAACGCCTCCGATACCGATAAGGTGCCCTTTTTTTCCAGAACGCATATATGTTTCAAAGCCCATAGTAACTGCTCCTTGTTGTAAAAAAAATCTTTTCATATTATAATCTTTAAAATACCATTTTACAAGTGCGAAAGGGGTGGAACGGTGCAAACAAAAGCAATCAGAATACCCCCGTATGCTGCTGAAGTGCTGCGCAGCCTCGAAAAGCAGGGATATGAAGCATATATCGTCGGCGGCTGCGTGCGGGATATGCTTATCGGCAGAGAGATAAACGACTATGATGTATGTACGTCCGCAAGACCGGAAGAAACGTTGAGATTGTTTCCGGACAGCATACCCACCGGCATAAAACACGGTACGGTGACGGTCCGGTCTGAGGGGCGATTTATTGAAGTTACGACCTTCCGCTCGGACGGTGATTATACCGATTCCAGGCACCCTGACAGCGTACGGTTTCTTGACACAATCCGGGATGATCTTTCACGCCGGGACTTTACGATAAACGCGGTCGCGGCAGACATTCGCGGCAATATCGTCGATCCGTTTGACGGGACCGCAGATATGCACAGGAGAACAATAAGATGCGTAGGTCAGCCCGAAAGAAGATTCAGCGAAGACGCACTGCGCATGTTCCGGGCGATACGGTTTTCAGCTCAGCTGGGCTTTGAAATTGAAGAGAAAACTTATTCCGCAATAGCCGCTCTTGCTCCCAATGCTGCTTCACTCTCCGCCGAGCGAGTAAGAGACGAGGTACAAAAACTTCTGCTCTCCCCTGCCCCATGCAAGCTTTCCCTGCTTATTGAGCTTGGGCTTCTGGACTCTCATATCAGCCTTAGAAAGCCCGTTGAGACGCGGCATATCTGCCGTTTGCGGAATGATGCGGCGCTTCGCTGGTCCGCCGCAAGCGCTGTTATGCTTAAAGCGGGCTGCATAACGGACACGGGTGGATTTCTGCGCCGGCTGCGGCTGGATAAAAAGACTGTCGGAAACGCCTCCCGTGGCGCAGACATCGCCGCAGCTGCCGAGATCTGCTGTCCGAGGGAGTGGAAACGTGTTATTTCACATGACGGTAAGGAAGCGGCAAAATGCGCC
The DNA here is from genome assembly GCA_934511545.1 of uncultured Oscillospiraceae bacterium. Taxonomy (GTDB): domain Bacteria; phylum Bacillota; class Clostridia; order Oscillospirales; family Oscillospiraceae; genus CAKSXP01. Next base: position 1,407 of record CAKSWM010000178.1, read on the forward strand.
GCTTCCTGTATGGACGTGCTGTACGGTGAGGGCCATGAAAAGATGTTGGATACGGTACTGTCATCAGGCGAATGCGCAGCGATTTCGGATTTAGCGGTCAACGGAAACGATATTGCCTCCGTTGGGATCGAAGGCCGCGGGATCGGCCGGGTGCTTGATCAGCTGCTGGAGCATGTCATCGAGTTTCCGGAGGATAATAAGAAAGAGATACTTCTTGGACTGATATCTCAGTCTGCCCATTTCTGAGCTCTTGAGACCGCCTTTCTCCATCCCGCCAGGAGTTCTTCACGGGCTTTATCCGGCATCTGAGGCTCAAATATCCGTTCTGAAACTCTCAGCTTTGCTATTTCCGAAATATCTGACCATACGCCCGATGACATCCCTGCCAGAAACGCTGCGCCAAAGGCGGTCGTCTCGACCATGCGCGGGCGGTCTATGGGGCGTTTGAGCATGTCTGCCTGAAACTGCATCATAAATGCGCTGACGGAAGCACCGCCGTCAACGCGAAGGACCGAAAGACGGCTTCCGGAGTCGGTTTCCATGCAGTCGAGCAGATCCCGCACCTGAAAGGCTATACCTTCAAGCGCGGCTCTTGCAAGGTGAGCTTTTGTGCTTCCTCTCGTCAGTCCGAGTATCGCGCCCCGCGCATACATGTCCCAGTGCGGAGCACCCAGCCCAGTGAATGCCGAAACCAGATAAACTCCGCCGTTGTCCGGTACGCTTTCGGCCAGTACGTCACACTCATGTGCAGTATTGATGATACCAAGCTCATCACGCAGCCACTGGATCGAAGAACCGGCGTTGAAAACACTTCCCTCAAGAGCATAAGTCGTCTTTCCGTTAGCCGACCAGGCAACGCTCGTTACCAGACCGGATACGGAGCGAACAGACTTTTCGCCCGCGTTCATGAGAGTGAAGCAGCCGGTACCATATGTGTTCTTGGCCTGACCAATCTCAATGCAGCCCTGCCCCAGAAGGGCTGCTGCCTGATCGCCTGCCGAACCGCAGATAGGGATCCCTGACAGCGCCTCTATCCCGGTTATATTTCTGGCTACCCGTCCATATTCCGCGGCGTTCGGTACGGGCTCCGGCAGCATGGACATAGGAACTTCAAGGCGCTTGCAGAGCCACTCGTCCCAACAGAGCGAGTCTATATCAAACAGCATGGTTCTGGAGGCGTTGGAATAATCTGAAACATGGACTTTTCCGCCCGTGAGATTCCAAATAAGCCAACTGTCAACGGTTCCGAAAAGAAGCTCTCCCCTTTCTGCCTGCTCCCTTGCTCCGGAAACATTATCGAGTATCCATTTGATCTTGGTACCGGAAAAATAGGCGTCGATAAGAAGCCCGGTCTTGTCGCGTATATACGCTCCCATGCCGTCAGCTGTAAGCTCGTCACAGATCCAGGCGGTTCTGCGGCACTGCCATACTATGGCGTTATAGATCGGTTTGCCGGTGGTTCTGTTCCACACTATGGTCGTTTCACGCTGATTGGTTATGCCTATCCCGGCGATATCGGTCGGAGACAGACCGCTTTTCTCAAACGCTTCTCCCATCGCATGGATCTGACTGTCGATAATCGTCATCGGGTCGTGTTCCACCCAGCCGGGCTTCGGATATATCTGCTTAAACGGATATTGAGCAAGGGTAACGATCTCACCTCTGCTGTCGAAAATAATTGCGCGCGAACTTGTGGTTCCCTGGTCCAGTGCCATGACATAACCATTCACGATAGAATCCTCCAATTGAAAAGTTGACTTGAAGAAAAATAATGAGTTATATTAATAGATGGCGCCATCGGATGACAAGGGCAGACACGCCTGACAGCGCGCCTTTCCGGCGCTTTTTGTCCTTTTCGCCTTGGTGGGTGTCAGTATTGTCAAGGGCATTGACGCCGTATGGGCGCATTTCTGCCCGTCAAAACCGTGTCTGCCCTTGTCAATCGATGGTAGTATA
>CAKSWM010000179.1 GCA_934511545.1 uncultured Oscillospiraceae bacterium
CTTTCCCTCGTCTATGGTGAAGCCGACGTCATCGACCGCGTGCAGAGAGCCGCCCGGAGTTTTGAAATACTTTTTCAGGTGCTCAACTCTGAGGATCTCATTAGCCATTTGCTTTTATCTCCTTTCCGGAGTATTTGAGGCAGCGGACGAAATGTCCGGGCTCGATCTCATACAGCCCGGGGTGCTTGCAGGAGCACTCGTTTGTGGCTTCCGGGCATCTCGGGTGGAACGGGCAGCCGTCGGGCAGCTCTGTCGGGTCGGGCATAAGGCCCATTATCGGCCTGAGACGGTGCACATCGACCTCAAGGTTGGGCAGCGAGCCGAACAGGCCCTCGGTGTACGGGTGCGCGGTAGAGTCAAAGATATACTCGATCTTTCCGTATTCGACGATCTCGCCGGCATACATGATCGCGACCTTATCGCAGGTCTCCGCAACGACGCCGAGATCGTGGGTGATGAGCAGCATCGAGGAGCCGAGCTTTTCCTTCAGCTCGCGCATCATGTCAAGCACCTGCGCCTGAATGGTGACGTCCAGAGCCGTCGTCGGTTCGTCGGCCAGCAGCAGCTTCGGCGAGCAGGCCAGCGCCATTGCGATGACGACGCGCTGCTTCATTCCGCCGGAGAACTGGTGCGGATATTCGCGTCCGCGCGCGGCGGGGATGCCGACCATCTCGAGCGTGGCGCGGGCCTTTTCGATCGCTTCCGCCTGCGAGCAGTGCTCGTGGATGGCGATGACCTCCGCGATCTGATACTCAACGGTAAACACCGGGTTCAGCGCGGTCATGGGGTCCTGGAATATCATGGACACCTGGTTTCCGCGCATCGCGTGCAGCTCGCTCTCGTTCATTTCGAGAACGTTCTTGCCGTCGAAGACTATCTCGCCGCCGCCGATAACGGCGGGAGGCGTCGGCAGAAGGTTCAGTATGCTCAGTGCGGTCGTCGTCTTTCCTGCGCCGGTCTCGCCGACGAGGCCGAGAGTTTCGCCCGCCTCTATCTCCAGACTGACGTCCGAAACGGCGTGGACGATGCCGTCCATCGTCTCATATCTGACTGTAAGATTCTTTATTTCCAATAAGCTCATTGCTTGCCCTCCTCAGCGTTTCAGCTTGGGGTCGAGCGCGTCGCGCAGGCCGTCGCCCATTACGTTGAAGCCAAACATCGTCAGCATTATCATGATTCCCGGGAAGGTGATCATCGGCCAGAAGGTCAGAACGAACTCGCGGCCGGTGTTCAGGATGGAGCCCCACTCGGGCGTGGGCGGCTGAACGCCAAGGCCGATGAAGCTCAGGCCGGAGATCTGCATTATGTTGGCGCCGACGCGCAGCGTTGCGTCAACAATGATCGGGGAAAGGGAGTTGGGCAGTATCTGGCGTATGATTATGCGCGCGCTGCGCGAGCCGCGTGCGCGGGCTGCCTCGACATACTCCTGGTCGCGGATCGTCATTATGACGGCGCGTATCATTCGCGAGCACGGCGCTATGCCGCCGACCGCAACGGCCATTGCCGTGTCGAACATGCTCGTGCCCAGCATCGCCGCAACGGCGACTGACATCAGCATGCCCGGTATGGCCATAAGCAGGTCCATGATACGCATTATGATGGTATCGACGGCTCCGCCGAAAAATCCGGCGACACAGCCGAACAGTCCGCCGAGACCGAGCGAGATCACAAGGCTCATCAGCGAGACAAGAAGCGAGATGCGTCCGCCGTAGAGCAGGCGGGAGAACAGATCGCGTCCGTAGTTATCCGTTCCCATCAGATGCTTGAGACTTGGATACTGAAGGCGGTCGGCATAGCTCTGGTCCGCGGGACCGTAAGGCGCTATGAAGTTTGCAAACACTGCCGAGAAAATGATTATGAGCACGAGGATAAGTCCGAACATCGCAAGCTTGCTCTGCCGGAAGCGCTTCCATATGTCACGCATCTGGCCGCGCTTTTTCATGTTCTCTTCGGTCATGACCTGAGCGGTCTTTTCCTTTGTCTTGCCTGCCATTATGCCGCCTCCTCTGCTTTGGCCGCAGCCGGTTTTTCTTTTTTGTCCTTCTTAACGCTCACATACTGAGCCTTGATGCGCGGGTCGGCAAAGCCGTAGGCGATATCGACCAGCAGGTTTATGATGCAGACAGCCAGCGACAGGACGAGAACGGTGCCCGCGATGACGGGATAGTCGCGTCCGTTTATTCCGTTGAGCATCATAAGGCCCATGCCAGGTATGGAGAAGATCGTCTCGATTATGGCCGAGCCGCCGAAAATGGTGCCCATCTGGCCGCCGATAATGGTTATGACGGGTATGAGCGCGTTGCGCAGAGCGTGCTTATAGATAACGCTGCGCTCGGCGACGCCCTTTGCGCGGGCCGTGCGGATATAGTCCTGACGGATGACGTCCAGCATGCTCGAGCGCGTCATTCGAACGACTATCGAGATCGGCGTAATGCCCAGGCAGATGACCGGCATTATCCAGTGCTTCCATGTATCCAGACCGGAGGCCGGAAGTATCTTCAGCTTCTGTGAAAACAGAACTATTCCCATAAGCGCCAGCCAGAAGCCGGGAACCGACGCAAAGAATGTCGCAAGCACAGTCGATATATAATCTATGATCGAATATTGCTTGACGGCGGAAATAATTCCGACGAAAATTCCAACTATCAATGTAATAAGACTGCCGTAAATACCGAGTTTCATGGTGGTCGGCAGACGCTCTTTTATCTGCGTTCCGACGGGGCGCAGGTTGGTATAGGAGTTTCCAAGATCGAACTTGGTAAAGAAGTCATAAAGGTATTTTGCATATCTTACAAGGAAGGGGTCGTTGAGTCCCATTTCCTCGCGTTTCTGCTGATATGTCTCTTCGGTGAAATTGGTTCCAAGCGCGTTCAGAGCCGGGTCGCCCGGCATCAGTTCCAGGATACAGAAGATGATAAGCACAACTCCGAGGATGGTCGGTATCATCCAGAGCAGTCGTTTCAGGACAAATTTAAACATTTACAAAACCTCACTTCTGTTTCGAAAAGCGGCCCGGTGAATAAACCGGGCCACTTTCTTATAGGGGTCTATCAGGTCAAATACCGAAAGGTAAGGACTTACGCAAAGTGCACGCCAAAAATTGCAACGCCCTGAACCGCCGGCAGATCGAGGCTCGCGATCCTGGAGCCGTAGCAGTATGCCTCAAGGCGCTCGCAGACGGGAATGCACCAGTAGTTCTCATACAGCCAGCTGTCGACTTCCTGATAAATGCTGTCGCGCTCAGCCTGATCGGTGACGACCAGACCCTTATTGAGCAGCTCGTTGTAGTCGGGATCGCTGACGGTCATGCAGGGGAATGGGCCGGTGCCGGAGTAAACAGCCAGGCT
>CAKSWM010000180.1 GCA_934511545.1 uncultured Oscillospiraceae bacterium
AAGCAGTAGGCCAGGGGTTCGAGTCCCTTCTGGCGTGCCATTTTCACTTCCGACATGGTGGGTATAGCTCAGTTGGTTAGAGCACCGGATTGTGGTTCCGGGTGTCGAGGGTTCGAATCCCTTTACCCACCCCATAATGTGCCGAGAGGTCGGAGCATCCGGCCTCTTTGTTCAATCAATGGGATGTAGTGTAACGGTAACACACCAGACTTTGACTCTGATATTGCAGGTTCGAGCCCTGCCATCCCAGCCACATCGGACTGACGATCTATCATTTCGCCTCCCCCTTCCGGAACGGCGAAAGCTAAACAGAATAACGATCATGACCCGGTAGCTCAGTTGGCAGAGCAATTGCCTTTTAAGCAATGGGTCCGGGGTTCGAATCCCCGCCGGGTCACCACTCGCACCCAAATCCGAACAAATTTTGTTTGTGCTGGGTGCTGTCGGATTTGTTTTGAGCCGACAATAGTACAATACCCCTCTCCATAACGGAGAGGGGTATTTTCATTAAGGCTGGTTAAGCCTTTTTGCTATGTGCTCATAGTATTCTGTGAGCTTTTTTTCTGGGCCCGGGCCGTCTTTGTCAAACAAAAATGCCTTTGCTAAGGATGCATAAAACTCCGGGCGATTATTGTCGAACTCGACCGCCACATTGTAATAGTCTGAATACATCATGTTCATAGTCACACTCCAGCCCCAGCGCGGTATGCTGTCCTGTTCTATTCCCATGCTGTCAGCTATTGCGGCAGTCTGTTCCATTGTCCAGTGCGCACCTGTCGTGCCGTCGGCGTTTTGCATATCAGCCGTCCACCGCAGCGCCGTCGCACGATCGAATCCGCATGTTTCCCGCTCCTCATGACTGCATTTGTTCAGCATTTCCAGTTTGTAAATAGCGTCGGCATACACGCAGGCTTCTTCAGCGCTTCCCAGTGTTGGCGGCTTTTGCGTTGTGCTAAGCAGCCTTTCACGCAAACCGGCGATATATTCTTTCATCCTCAAGCCTCCTGTATGTAGCGATACAGCTTATCAACGTCGCCCTGGTCAAACCGCATATCACCGAGCAGCGGCACGGATACGGCCAGCTTGTCGGCAAATCGAGGGCGTGCAGCATTATAGAGGCGGTCTATGTCGATGTTGCCCTCTTCGTCCATGATCCCCATGAGCTTAAACGCCGTGTTGTCTTTCAGTGCAAGAATCTTTTCGCGCCCGCCCTCCATTATAAGTGCCAGCATGATTCCCGCTCCGATTCCTTTCCCTGCCGCCGCCTCACTCTCATCACAGCAAGCTCATGCCATGGCAAAAAACAATTTTAACATATTGACAAATACCCCATGGAGGTATATCATCATATATACCCCCATGGGGTATAATTCTGAAAGGAGCCCGTTTATTTATGGACGAACAGAAATGCTGCTGTCATAAAACAAAAGAACGCTCTGAGGAAGAATACAAAAAGCTCATCCACCGGCTCAGCCGCATCGAAGGACAGATCCGCGGCATCCGCGGCATGGTGGAAAAAAACGCTTACTGCACGGACATACTGATGCAGGTATCGGCCGTGACCGCAGCGCTCAACGCTTTCAGCAAAGAGCTGCTGGCCAGCCATATCCGGACCTGCGTTGCCCAGGATATCCGCGACGGCAAGGACGAAATTATCGATGAACTGGTAACAACTCTGCAAAAACTCATGAAATAAGGGCAAACTGTTATCAGCCAGGCAAACAGCCGGGGAGGTATGCATGAAGCAATATAACGTAACGGGCATGAGCTGCGCGGCCTGCAGTGCCCGCGTTGAAAAGGCCGTATCCAAAGTTCCGGGCGTAACCGCCTGCTCGGTCAGCCTGCTTACAAATTCCATGGGCGTCGAGGGAACGGCCTCCGCACGGGACATAATCGCTGCGGTGGAAAATGCCGGCTACGGCGCGTCCGAAAAAGGCGCGGCGGGCACGGAGCAGACTCCCAGCACTGCGGGCGCGGACGGAGAGCTTACGGACCGCGAAACGCCCGTTCTGAAGCGGAGACTGATCTGGTCGGTGGTTTTTCTGCTGATACTGATGTACTTCTCCATGGGCCATATGATGTGGGGCTGGCCGCTTCCTTCTTTCTATGACGGCAACCACATGGCCATGGGACTGACCCAGCTTCTGCTGACCGTTATCATCATGATCATCAACCAGAAGTTTTTCATCAGCGGCTTCAAGAGCCTGTGGCACCGCGCGCCCAACATGGACACGCTGGTGGCGCTGGGCGCCGCCGCCGCTTTCGTATACAGCACCTACGCCCTGTTTGCAATGACCCGCGCCCAGTCGGACGGAGACATGGGGGCCGTCATGTCATACATGATGGAGTTCTATTTTGAGTCGGCGGGCATGATCCTCACGCTCATCACCGTCGGCAAAATGCTCGAGGCCCGCGCCAAGGGCAAAACCACCGACGCGCTGAAGGGTCTTATGAAGCTCGCGTCCAAAACCGCCACAGTGGTGCGCGGCGGAGAGGAGACCGAGGTCCCGATCGAACAGGTACAGATAGGCGACATTTTTGTCGTTCGCCCGGGCGAAAACATTCCGGTGGACGGAGTTGTCATCGAGGGAAGCAGCGCCGTCAACGAATCCGTTCTCACCGGTGAAAGCATCCCCGCCGACAAATCCGCCGGAGACACGGTCTCCGCCGCGACCGTTAACCAGTCCGGCTTTATCAAATGCCGGGCAACGCGGGTCGGCGAGGACACGACTCTTTCCCAGATCATCCGGATGGTGAGCGACGCGGCGGCCACAAAAGCTCCGATAGCCAAGATCGCGGACAAGGTCTCCGGCGTATTCGTTCCGACAGTCATCGCCATCGCCGCCGTCACCGTCGCCGTCTGGCTTCTCATCGGACGCAGCGCTGGCTTTGCGCTGGCCCGCGGCATCTCCGTGCTGGTCATCTCCTGCCCCTGCTCGCTGGGGCTGGCCACTCCGGTAGCGATAATGGTCGGCAACGGCATCGGCGCAAAGAACGGCATCCTGTTCAAAACCGCCGCCTCGCTGGAGGAGACTGGACGTACGGAGACCGTCGTGCTGGACAAGACCGGAACCATAACCCGCGGCGAGCCCACGGTCACGGACATTCTTCCCGCGCCGGACGTCGGCGAGGAGGAACTGCTGGAGCTTGCCTGCGCACTGGAAAGCAAAAGCGAGCATCCTCTGGCCCGCGCCGTTCTTCAGGCGGCGCAGGAACACAGTATTTCCGTGCAGGAGGTCACGGATTTCCGGGCGCTGCCCGGAAACGGCCTCACCGCGCTCCAAAACGGCGACACGCTGTCCGGCGGCAGCCTGAGCTTCTTCTGCACACAGACGGA
>CAKSWM010000181.1 GCA_934511545.1 uncultured Oscillospiraceae bacterium
AGAAAATATCCTCCGTCCTGCCTCTGGTCGGGGTGATCGGCGCGGTGAGCGGAATCGTCGCGTTTTTTGTGGTGCGGGACGCCGCGCTCAAGGCAATTCTTACGGCGGTGCTGTTTTTCGGCGGCGTCTTCTGTGCGGTCTATTCTGACGGCGGGGTGAAGAAAAAGCTCAACGCGCTGATGCAGGAACATCTGGGCGGCTTTTTCCGGGCGGAATTTGAAAGGGCCTTCGGCCCCGACCTCCGCACGCCCGAGCTGTGCATTGACGGACAGCTGATGGAAGCGCTTCATCTGTCGGACGGACAGTGGGAGGAGTGCGTGACGGAAAATCTCCACGAGGGCGTGTATCGCGGCGTTCGCTTCTCCGCCGCCAATGTGCGGCTGAACCATGTGTATACAAAAGGGGCCCCTCACGAGGGCTTCGAGACCTGCCGCCGCGCCGTGTTCAAGGGTCTTGCCGTACGCTGCGAGACATGCGCCGCGTCCCCGTCCCCCATTCGCATCAACGCGCAGGCGGAGGACGGTCCACACGACAGCGCAGCGGTAAGCGGAGAGTTCGACCGCCGTTTCCGCGTCACTGCGGAGCGGAAAGCGGATGCGCGCTCCTTCCTCACGCCGCAGTGCATGGACCTCCTGACGAAGCTCGACCGAAGCGCAGCGGGACGTCTGTCCGCTCTCTGCCGGGAGGGAAACGTTCTCTCTCTGGTCTTCGAAACAGACTTTGTCTTTGCCGCCGTCGCCGACGGCACGGATCTGCGGAACCTCGACGAGGTGAAGAAAAGCTACATCGACTCGCTGCATGCGATGGAAGCGCTGCTCGACCTGCTGAGGGATAGTCCGGCTCTGACCGGCGCTGCGGAATAAGAAGGAGGAAACTATGGCGGAACAGAAAAACAAATTGACGGACCGGCAGCTTGCCGGGGAAATGCGCAAGGGGAGGCAGGGCGGTTCCGGCGGAAAAATCGTTGAAATTCTGGGACTGATCGTGCTCATCGCCGGTGCGGTCTTCGGCGGCTCGATCCCCGTGATCATCGTGGGCGCGCTGATCGCCGGTCTCGGCGAATGGATCAAAACCAGAAGCAGGAACACGGCCGGACGGCTTGCCGCTGAAGCCATCGTACCCGATATCGTAAACGCCGCCTTCGAAAACGTACAGCCGGACCCCAGCCCCCGCCTTCCGGACCCAAAGGATACGAACATTCCCCTGCCAAAGCATGACCATTGCAGCGCCGGCGGATACATGCGGGGAACATATCAGGGACTGCCCACCGAGCTGTGCACCGTCAGGCTGACGGACGTAAGCGAGTTCCAGCGTGAAGAGACCGGTCTCTGGGAGAAAAACGAGCAGGAGGTCTATACCGGGCAGTGGATGCTGTGCAAGCTGGACCGGGAATTTTCGACGTGGCTGACCGTCCTGCCTCGCGGCGGGCTTGATAAGCTGCTGGATTCCCCCGCCATCAAGACGGAAAATGAGGAATTTAACAAGCGCTTCGTCCTGAGCAGCGACAATGCGCAGGAGGCTCTTTGCATTTTGGACCCCAGCCGCATGGAGCACATTCTCCGTCTGGCAGACGGCTCCTTCGGCAAATTCGCCGTCAATCTCAACAGCGACGGCAGACTGTATATCGCCGTCCACAGCGGACACGGCTTCTTCGACGTCGGCAAAGGCCGGGAAGACCCGGAGCAGCTGCGTCGGCGCTTCACCCGTGAGTTGAAGTGGTTCACGGACATGATCGACGTTTTCCGCTCGGCGTAAAGGAGGAGTTGGATATGCCTTTTTGGCTTGCTGTAGCGCTGCTTCTCTCGGCGGCGGTCGGGATCGTGCTGTGCCGCAGATATCTGCGGCACAGCCGGACAGCGCAAATACTGTGCATCACGGGATGCGTGCTGGTCGCACTGGCCTGCGCCGTCTACATCGGCCTGACGATCCTGTTTGTGGACGCGGTTCAAAACATGCCTCCCGCGCCGTAAGCGCGCCGGGGCGGCGTGCGGATCGACCATGCTCTGCCGGTTCTGCCGCGCGGCTCCGGAAGGCCCCTGAGTCGGCCGCAGCCCTGATTAGAACAAAAGCAGCCGCATCTGTGCCAAAGCGCACAGATGCGGTTGCTTTAAGCTTTGTCTCCACCACGAAGCTTTCCGCTTCGGCGGCGGACAAAGGCGGGCATATGGGTTTTACCGAAGAACGAACGTCTTATGCCAGCGGCTTGCCGCTGAACACCGGGAAAACGTTGAAATCACCGTAGTCCGCAATGCGTTCCATGTGCTTGAGGGTCTCCATGTCCGCGTCGGAGATGGAGAAATCGACGGCGGCATTGTCCGCCATGTGACCGGGGTCCGCCGTCTTCGGCAGCGCCGCCGCGCCGAGCTGGATCGCATATCGAATGCACAGCCGCGCCGCGGAAACGCCGTACCTCTCAGCCATTTCCGCAATGACGGGGTTTTTCAGCGCCTCGCCGTGGGCAATGGGAGAGTATGCCTCCACCAGAATGTCCTGTTTTTCGCAGAAGTCCACCAGTTCAAGATCGGTGTTTCCGATATGCAGCAGGATCTGATTGACCTCGGGTCTCACGCGGCAGCCGGACAGCAGACTTTCAAGGTCGTCCCTCAAAAAGTTCGACACGCCGATGACCCGCACCTTCCCCGCCGCCCGCGCGTCCTCCAGCGCACGCCAGACAGCCCTGTTCTCCTCAAAATAACGCTTCTCCGTCCGGAACTCCTTCCACGGCTGGGGAGAGTGAACGATCATCTGGTCGAGATAGTCCAGTCCCATCTTCCGCAGCGTCTCGTCGATGGACTCCGCCGCCTCCTCGTAGGTTTTCAGCTCCGCCGCCACCTTGCTGGCCACAAACAGCTTCTCCCTCGCAACGCCGCAGGTGCGCACGCCCTCGCCTACGCCGCGCTCGTTTCCGTAGGCCTGCGCGGTGTCGATCAGGCGATAGCCCAGCTCCACGGCGCTGCGCACGGCCTCCGCCGCCGCGCCGTCGTCAATAAACCATGTGCCAAGCCCCAGCTTCGGGATCGTCAGGCCGCTTTTCAGGGTAAAGGTCTCGTTCAGGATCATTTTTCGTCCTCCTCGTTCCAAACTTCTTTTGCCATGCGGAACGCCGCCCACGCCTTCGGCCATCCGCAGTAGAAGGCGGCGTGGGTAAGAATTTCCGCGATCTTCTCTCTCTTGTAATGCCGTTCTTTTTCGCGCTCAGCAGGTGAAAGCGGAAGCTCTCGTCCGTCAGTCCCTGCGCCATCAGCGCCACCACCGTCACGAGCGAGCGGTCGCGGAGCGAAAGCTGCTCCTCCCTGCTCCACACCTCGCCAAACAGCACGTCGTCGTTGAGCTGCG
>CAKSWM010000182.1 GCA_934511545.1 uncultured Oscillospiraceae bacterium
GTACTGCATTGCGATTTCCTTGGTGCACATGATGACAGCGGCGGCGCCGTCGGACTGCGGGCAGCAGTGCAGAACGGTGATGGGGTCGGAGATCATCTTTGCGTTCATGACATCTTCAAAGGTGATGGCTTTGCGGAAATGTGCATAGGGGTTGGAAACGGCGTTCTTATGGTTCTTGATGGAAGCATAGGCGAGATCCTCGAGGGTCATGTCGCGGGCTTCCATAAGACGCTTTGCGTTAAGAGCGGCGAGACCGGGCATGGTGATACCCATAAGTCCGTCGATATCGCCCTCAGCGGTAGGAATGAGGCCGCCGTTGAGCTTGGAACGGGTGAGGGAGTCAACGCCGATAGCGATACCGATGTCCTTGTATCCAAGGGCGATGTCCTTCCACAGGGAGTGGGCGGCGTCACCGCCGGAAGCGCAGGCGTTTTCGATGTTGTGCATCTCGATGGCGGCAACGCCGACATACTTGAGAATATCTTCACACTGCTGGCTGGAGCCTTCGCAGTGGGCGGCATAAGCGATCTCTATCTTGCGGGGGTCGATGCCGGCGTCAGCAATGGCGGCGCGGACAGCGATCTCGCCAAGGCGGGAGGGATGGAGCTCGGGCTGCTTGGTGAACTTGGTCTGACCAACGCCGAGAATATATACGTCTCTCATTTATTTGTCCTCCTTAACGATATGGTACTTGGGGCCGATGACAATCTTGTCCTCATCTTCCCAATAGGTTGCAAACTCCATTTTGGCGGTAGCGCCGACCTTGTAGTCAGCCTCTTCCTCGATGAACAGAGGAGCGGTCACGCGCGCTTCGCTTTCAGGAATGCTGACCCAGCAGATGGGATGGGGCTTGGGGAAGTTGCCATAGGGGGGCTTGGTGCGGGTGATGGTGTAGGAGTAGATCGTGCCGGTATCGGCTATCTCATACTCTTCCTGTTCTTCGCACAGGCACTTGGTGCAGAAACCGCTGGCAGGATAGGACTTGTGTCCGCACTTGGGGCAAACACTGCCATAGAGGTAATAAGAGCCGTCTTCTCTCTGCTTGCAAATGTCGTCGGAGATAAAAACTTTGGGTTTAGACATGTCATTTCCTCCAAATTTAATTTCATGTAACTTTTCTAAGTTTAACACTTAAAATACATCTTGTACATTTCTATTTACGATAAGTACAATGCACTGTTTGCACTTATTCGACCCTTTCCTGCCCGTCACGGCCGGTAAGGTGCATATATTCGTCATAGGTCATGCTTCTGTCAATGCAGCCGTCAGGCGTCAGTTCTATGATCCTGTTTGCAACGGTTTGAGTCAGCTGGTGGTCATGACTGTAGAAGATGATGTTGTGAGCAAATGCGCTCATGCCGTTGTTAAGAGCGGCGATGCTTTCAAGGTCGAGGTGGTTCGTCGGCTGGTCAAACATGAGGATGTTTGCACTCTCGAGCATCATTTTGGACAGCATGCATCGAACCTTTTCGCCGCCGGAGAGAACGGATACGTTCTTATAGACCTCGTCTCCCGAGAACAGCATGCGGCCGAGGAAGGTGCGCAGATAGCTCTCGCGCTTGTCAGCGGAGAATTGGCGCATCCAGTCTATGAGATTATACTCGCAGCCGTCAAAGTAGCTGTTGTGATCCTTCGGAAAATATGACTGGGTGGTCGAAGCTCCCCATTTTATTGTGCCTTCATCCGGCTCAAGCTCGCCTGCAAGCAGCTGGAACATGGTCGTTACGGCAATCTCGTTCTCGCCGATGAGAGCGATCTTGTCGTCGCGGTTCATAATGAAGCTTACGTTGTTTATGAGCTTTACTCCGTCGACGGTCTTGGAAACGTTTGTAACAAACAGCCTGTCCTTTCCGGGCTCGCGCTCGGCTTTGAAGCCGACCCAGGGATAACGTCTGGAAGAGGCCGGCATTTCTTCGATGGTTATCTTGTCCAGCAGCTTGCGGCGGCTGGTAGCCTGACGGGATTTGGATTTGTTTGCGGAAAAGCGCGCGATAAAATTCTGAAGCTCTTCAATTTTCTGCGCAGCCTTTTTGTTCTGGTCCCGGACAAGCTTTTGAATCAGCTGACTGCTTTCATACCAGAAGTCGTAGTTGCCGACATACATTTTGATCTTGCCGTAGTCGATATCCACTATGTGCGTGCAGATATTATTAAGGAAGTAGCGGTCATGCGAAACAACGAGGACCGTTCCCTCGTAGTCCATAAGAAAATCCTCAAGCCAGACGACCGAGGCAAGATCCAGATTGTTGGTCGGCTCGTCCAGAAGGATTATGTCGGGCTGGCCGAAAAGCGCCTGGGCAAGAAGGACCTTGACCTTCTGCCTTGGGTCCATGGACGACATCAGGCTGTAATGATACTCCGGAGAGATACCGAGACCCTGAAGAATGCGGGAGGCATCCGATTCGGATTCCCATCCGCCGAGTTCGGCATATTCCTCCTCAAGTTCGGCGGCACGGATGCCGTCCTCATCGGAGAAATCCTCCTTTTCATAAATGGCATCCTTTTCCTTGCCGCATTCATAAAGGCGCTCATTTCCCATTATGACGGTCTCTAATACGGTGTGATCGTCATACATGCTCTGGTTCTGCTTAAGAACGGACATACGGCATTTCGGGTCGATATATACATGCCCGCCGGTAGGTTCGATCTCACCGGACAGTATTCTGAGAAAGGTCGATTTTCCGGCGCCGTTCGCGCCGATGATCCCGTAGCAGTTTCCCTGCGTGAATTGCAGATCCACCTGGCTGAAAAGGACCTGTCCGCCATACTGAAGAGAAAGATTATCAACTGTTATCATGTTCAAACTCCAAATTCTTTGCAAGATATAAAAAGTATATCATATTGCAGCCGATTATGCTATACTTGATTTGAAACATTCGGGAGCCGGCATCGTCTCTATAACAATGACACCGTCTCTATTTGAATAAAGGAGCTGATATTGTGACGCTTGCGCTGGATTCCGCTGCGCATCTTCTGGTAGATGCCGTTTGCGCGGCCACAGTCTTCGGAAAATTTTCCGGAGAGAGGATGGCGCTTCTGATAATCATATACAACACTCTGGCCTTTTCCACGCAATGCCTGGCAGGGCTTGTCACCGACAGAGTCGGGCATCTGCGCGCGGTAACGGCAGGGGCGGCTTTCGCCGTCGTTCTGGGCTTTGCACTTCCGCTGCCGCAGGAGATACGGGTCGTTCTCATCGGGCTTGGAAACAGCCTTTTCCATGTCGGCGGCGGGACCAGAACACTGCTGAACTCGGATAAACGGGCGGGGCCTCTCGGAGTGTTTGTCGCGCCGGGGTGCATCGGTCTTGTGC
>CAKSWM010000183.1 GCA_934511545.1 uncultured Oscillospiraceae bacterium
ACGCTGGGCCGAACGGAACATCAGGACCCGCGTCGGCGCTCAGATCGCGACATTTATCCTCGGCGTGCTCATCTTCATCGACGACTATTTCAACTGTCTGACCGTCGGCAGCGTCATGCGCCCCGTAACGGACGGACACAGGATCTCCCGCCCGAAGCTGGCCTATCTCATCGACGCAACGGCTGCGCCTGTCTGCATGATCGCGCCCATCTCCTCCTGGGCCGCCGCCGTCTCCAGCACCGCGGAGGATCTGAACACCGGCATGTCCGGCATAGAGCTGTTCATCAAGGCCATCCCCTACAACCTCTATTCTCTTCTGACCTTCGTTTTCATCATCGCCCTGGTCGTCATGAAGTTTGACTACGGCCCGATGAAGCGCTTCGAGATCAAGGCCCGCGACGAGGGCGATCTCTCCGGCCTCACAGACGTCAAGAGCGAGAACGCCAACCCCAGCGGACGCGTTATCGACCTTATTCTTCCCGTTGTCATACTCATTATCGCATGCACGACCGGTATGATCTATGTCGGCGGATTCTTCGGCGTTGACGCCTGGGGCGGCACGGACTTTGCCGGGGACTTCATCGGCGCATTCGGCAATACCGACGCCTTCATAGGTCTGCCCTGGGGCGCCATCATCGCGCTTGTGCTCACCGTGATATACCTCGTCGCCCGCCGCGTACTGACCTTCAAGCAGGCCATGGAGTGCGTCCCCAGCGGATTTATCGCCATGGTTCCCCCTATCCTGATCCTTACTCTCGCCGTCAGCCTCAAGACCATGACCAGTACCCTCGGCGGCGATGTCTTCGTCCATGACCTTATGGAGGGCGCGGCAAGCGGCCTTTACGGTATGCTTCCGGCAGTCATCTTTGTCGTCGCGTGCATTCTGGCCTTTGCCACCGGTACCAGCTGGGGCACCTTCGGCATCCTTATCCCCATCGTCACCGCAATCTTCTCCGTCGACAGTCCTCTGCTCATCATCGGCATCTCCGCCTGCTGTGCCGGCGCCGTCTGCGGCGACCACTGCTCCCCCATTTCCGACACGACCATCATGTCCTCTGCCGGCGCTCAGTGCGACCACGTCAACCACGTCTCCACCCAGCTGCCCTATGCCATAACCGTTGCCGCCGTCAGCTTCGTCGGCTACATTATCGCGGGCTTTGCTCAGAACGTGCTGATAACGCTTGCCGCATCCTTCGTTCTGATGGTAGCAGCGCTCTTCGTTATCAAGCGCGTCACCGCCGGCAAGACCTCCGCCTGAAGTCCGCCGGGACTCGCACGGCATAAAAAATCCTGAACCGTTTTGGACGGTTCAGGATTTTTTGTGCCATTTTGTCAGCCCGTTTTGCGGGCCTTTATGACCTTCATACGCACAAATTCCTCGCGTTCCTTCTCCTCCAGCTCTTCGGTAATACGGGCTATATCAGCATCAAGGCCGGGGATAACGATGTTTTTCAGCGCGTTTGCACGCTTCCGGGTCTTTTTGATAAAATATGCCAGGCGGTATATCGAGTTTTCCGTCTCCGCCAGCTCCAACGACAGACGCTTGACCCGGTTGAACTCGGCATATGCGTTATCGAGCGCCGGGCTTGTATCCGTGAAGCCGTATGGCATCCTGCCGCTCTCATGCTCCGATGACAGAATGGGAAGCTCAACGCCCATAACGGAGCGTAAAACGGTGCTTATGCTGTTATCGACCTCTATCGCCTCGGCGATCTGATCGACGCCGCCAAGCGAGATATTGGCCAGACGCATCGAATAGTATGCCTTCTCAAACGCTTCATCGATTCGCTTCTGTATATCCTCCGCCTGATCGATCAGCGCCATGAGCTCGCGCACAAGGATATTGCGCTTTCTGTCCATGAGCTCGAAGCCGTTCTCCGCCAGCTCGCGCGAGCGCTTTGCAGTCATCAGGTTTCCTTTTGTAGGCGCCATTGAGGACATGTCAGTCCACCTCCCACGGTCCGGTCTCCGCTTTTACTTTCCGGTATAGTATTTATCCAGCAGCTTATCCGAAACACGGCTCAGCTCCGTCCTGGGCAGGAGTGACAGCAGCTTCCAGCCAAGATCCAGCGTCTCGGACAGAGTCCTGTCCTCGCGCATGCCCTGAACGATGAACTCGTTTTCGAACCGGCGTCCGAATTCCATATACTTGTGGTCGATCTCGCCAAGCTCATCTTCACCGATAACGGAGGCAAGAGAGCGCGCCTCCTGCACGCGTGAATAGGCAGCGAACAGCTGGTTCGACAGGTCGGAGTGATCCTCTCTCGTGAAGCCCTCGCCGACGCCGTCCTTCATCAGACGCGACAGACTTGGCAGTATCGAAACAGGCGGATATATTCCCTTCTGTTCCAGCTCCCGGGACAAAACGATCTGCCCCTCGGTTATATAGCCTGTGAGGTCGGGTATCGGATGGGATATATCGTCGTTAGGCATCGTGAGTATCGGTACCTGAGTTACGCTGCCATTTTTGCCGCGTATCATGCCCGCGCGTTCATAGAGCGAGGCAAGATCGGAATACATATAGCTCGGAAATCCCTTGCGGGACGGGATCTCGCCCTTGGAGGACGAAAACTCTCGCAGAGCCTCGCAATAGGATGTCATATCCGTCATGATGACAAGCACATGGTAGCCGTGTGTAAAGGCCATGTATTCCGCCGCCGTCAGTGCGCAGCGCGGCGCAAGGATCCTCTCGATTATCGGATCTGAGGCCATGTTCAGGTACATGACGACGCGTCCCAGGGCGCCGGACTGTTCAAAATCCTTTTTGAAAAACTCCGCCGTGTCGTTCTTGACGCCCATCGCGCAGAAAACGATCGCAAACTCCTCCGTCGAATCGCCGATGCGCGCCTGGCGCACGATCTGGGCGGCGAGCTCGTTATGGCTCATACCGGCGCCGGAGAATATAGGCAGCTTCTGGCCGCGTATCAGCGTTGCCGTTGCGTCGATCGAGCTTATGCCCGTCAGGATACAGCTTCTCGGATACTGCCTTGACACCGGGTTTATCGCCGAGCCGTTTATATCGCGGCGCTCGTCGGGGAATATCTCCTTTAGTCCGTCGAGGGGCTTGCCGGCTCCGTCAAAAATACGGCCGAGTATCTCCTTTGACATCGGAAGCGTTACGGGGCTGCCGGTAAAACGGGTGTTGACATGCTCCATATCGATCCCGTCCGTGCCTTCAAACACCTGAAGCACGGCCTTTTCTCCCTCAATCGCGATTATTCTGCCATAGCGGCGTTCGCCGTTGTCGAGCGTGAATTCCGCAAGCTCGTCATAGGTCACGCCTCTCACACCCTCGAGCGCGACAAGAGATC
>CAKSWM010000184.1 GCA_934511545.1 uncultured Oscillospiraceae bacterium
TACTATGTCTGCGCAGACAGCGTCCGCATGGCCGCCCAGCTGCCGCAGACCGAACAGGTCAGGAAAAAGGGCTATGAGATGCTGTATCTGACCGACGAATACGACGAGTTCGTAATAAAGATGCTCGGCGAATTCGAGGGCAAGTCCTTCTGCAACGTCACCAGCGACGATCTCGGCTTTGAGGACGACACCGCAAAGGAAGAGACCGAGAAGAAGCAGGAAGAAAGCAAGGAACTGCTCGAGTTCATGAAGCAGATCCTCGTCGGACTGGTATCGGACGTCCGCCTGTCTCATAAGCTCGTGAGCCATGCCGTATGCCTGACGACCGAGGGTGAGGTCACGCTCGAGATGGAAAAATACTTTGCCTCCATCCCGAACGAGGAAGCCCACAAGATAAAGGCAAAGCGCGTTCTTGAGCTCAACGACAGCCACCCCGCTTTTGCCGCGCTGGAGAAAGCTTTTGCCGAGGACAAAGAGAGAGCCGGAAAGCTCACGCTTATCCTTCACGATCAGGCGCTTCTGATCGCCGGCCTTCCCATCGAAGATCCCAGCGAATACTCAGAGCTTGTTTGCAGCCTGTTCTGATTTTTGATCGGAACGAAACCGGATACCGGAGCGTCTTATAGCAGGATGCTCCGGTATTTCAGCAGCTGCGCCGGATATATCCGGTCTTTTTCCATAGTTTTGCCGCGCACAACAGAGGTTGACAAGCGCCGCATATTACTTTATTATATTTTAATTACACGACTATCCATTTTTCGGAGAAAAGCCTATGGATAAAACACTCGGACTTTATATACACATACCGTTCTGCGCCAGCAAATGCGGATACTGCGATTTCTATTCCGTGGCAGGCTGCGACAGTCTTATGCCCAAGTACCAGAACGCGCTTCTGGAGCATATACGCGAGGCTTCGCCCAGAATGAGCCAATACTACATCGACACGCTGTATTTCGGCGGCGGAACGCCAAGCTATTACGGAGCAAAGCGCATCTGCGAAATATTCAACACTCTCAAAAAAGAGAGCAGGATTCTCAAATCGGCAGAGGTCACGGTCGAGGCAAATCCCGACAGCGTAACGCTGTCAGGACTGCGCGCGCTGCGCGAAGAGGGCGTGAACAGGCTGTCGATAGGGGCGCAGTCGGCAAACAGCGACATACTCAAAATAATCGGCCGCCGCCACAACTGGAAGCAGGTCGAAAAGTCTTTTGAAACGGCCCGTGCGGCCGGCTTCGACAACGTGAGCATCGACCTTATCTATGGGCTGCCCGGACAGACAAAGGAAGATTGGGCCGACACACTTTCAAAGGCGCTTGCCCTGCACCCGCAGCACGTCTCCTGCTACGGTCTGAAGCTTGAGGAGGGCACACCGATGTACCAGTACAAGGATTCGCCCTTTCTTCCGACCGACGACGAGCAGGCGGATATGTATCTTTACACGGTGGAAACGCTCGAAAGCTACGGCTTCAAGCAGTACGAGATCTCAAACTTCGCTCTGAGCGGTTATGAATCAAGGCACAACATCAAATACTGGACGCTTCAGGACTATATGGGCTTCGGCCCCGGCGCCCATTCCTGCGTGGACAGCGTTCGATACAGCTACATAAAAGACATCGGCGAGTATATTTCCGGAGTTTTGGGAGAAAAAAATATCATCGACGAATATGAAAAGATCGGGCTTCTGGAGCGCGCGGGAGAATATCTCATGCTCGGCATGAGGATGAACCACGGCATCTCCGGAGATGAGTATTACAGCATCTACCGGAGCGACTTCAGACCGATCGAATATGTCCTGAAGGAATTTGAAAAACGCGGCTGGGCAAAGACGGAAAACGGCCGCTGGTTCTTCACAAGCTCGGGTTTCCTGCTGTCGAACATCCTCATCGGAGCTCTGCTCGAGGCGCAGAGCCGGTATAAGCTCAGCGGAAATCCCTGGATAAACGAAAAGATAGACACATACCAGGTCCAGGCGGATTTTGCCGCGGCAAGCGGCAGTTCCGTCTGAAAAGAGAGATAAAGATATGAGAGGGTGAGGCAAAATCAAACTCGTAAGCAATAAGAGCAGCAAGCAGGCGGGCTCCTCTGCCTCCGGAAAAAAGCAGACCCGGACCGCGAAAAAGGACCCCGCGCCCGTAAGGCAGACCGCTCCGCAGAAGCAGAAGCAGGCTGCACAGCCCCGCAAGGCCCCTGCAAGCAGAAACAGGGGAAAGGCGAAGAGCGTTATTCTCGCCTTGGCCGTGGCCGCGGCGGTGCTCTGCGTCGTGATCGTTGTCGGCGCGTTCTATGTGTCGGGCATGGACACGATCTTCCCGAAGGTCAATGTGGACGGCGTGAACGTCGGCGGAATGACGCTGCGCGAAGCGGAACTCGTGCTCGCCGCCTCTGGCAGCGAGCAGTCCGGAAATACGACCGTTACCGTCGAACTGCCAATGGACTGTGTCTTTACCGTCACAAGCGACGACGCAGGATTGAGCTCCGGCGGCGGAGGCGGCGCAGCCGCGGCCTATAATTACTGCCACGGCGGCGGAATGTTCAAAAACCTTGTCACCTATGTCAAATGTCTTATCACCGGAGCGGAACTCACCGGCGGAGAAGACGAAAGCGCCATTGACGAACAGGCCGTCCGCGGCATCATAAACGACGCCGTGGAGGATTGCCGCGCTCTTCTGATGGGCAACGAGGTCACTATCGGCGCGGACGAGATCACTATCGTCAAGGGTGCCGGGACCGTCGAGCTCGACGCGGATGAGCTCTACGATCTTGTTGCCGCCGCTCTCACCGGCGGAGACAGCGAGCCCATAGTATATGAGCCTTCGTCCGAATATGCGGACATCGACCTTGAGGAACTCTATGACCAGATCTTCAAGGAGCCGGTCAACGCCAGATTCGACACGGAAAGCGGAACGGCTCTCGCAAGCGAAAACGGCGTCAGTTTCGATATTGAGCTCGCTCAGCGGCTTCTTGATGAGGCCAAAACCGGCGACACCGTCGTCATCCCGCTCATAATAACAGAGCCGGAGATCAAGACGGAGGATCTGAACGCAAACCTGTTCTCCGACTGTCTGGCTCAGAAGAGCACCACGCTCGGCGGCAGCAGCGCCGCACGAATCAACAACATAACCAGGGCCGCGGCCGCTATCAACGGTGTCATCCTCAACCCCGGAGAGGAGTTTTCCTATAACGCCGCTCTCGGCCAGCGCACGACCGAGGCCGGATATCAGGGCGCGGGAGCCTATTCAAACGGCAAGGTCGTAACGGAAGTTGGCGGCGGCATATGCCAGGTCAGCTCCACGCTGTACTACTG
>CAKSWM010000185.1 GCA_934511545.1 uncultured Oscillospiraceae bacterium
CTATGAGGGGAAGTCCCTGCGGCTCAAGCAGCAGTACTTCTTCGTCTCCGCCACGGTGCAGTCCATCATCCGCCGTCATATCGAGGTCTACGGAACGGCGGCGAACTTCCATGAGAAGAACGTGATCCAGATCAACGACACGCATCCCGCCCTCGTCATTCCGGAGCTGATGCGCATTTTGATGGACGACGCCGGCTTCGACTGGGATGCGGCGTGGAGCATCACCACCCAGTCCGTCGCCTATACGAACCACACCGTCCTTGCCGAAGCGCTTGAGCGCTGGCCACAGCAGCTGATGCAGACGCTGCTCCCGCGCGTGTGGGAGATCATCACCGAGATCGCGCACCGCTATCAGAAGCGGGTGGAGGATTTCTACCACGATCCCGCCAAGACGGCGGAGCTTGCGATCATCTGGGACGGGCAGGTCCGCATGGCGAACCTGTGCATCGCGGGCGGCATGGCGGTCAACGGCGTGAGCGCGCTGCATTCCGAAATTCTGCGCCGCGACGTGTTCCGCTGGCAGTGCAACATGGAGCCGGACAAGTTCAAGAACGTGACCAACGGGATCGACCATCGCCGCTGGCTGGGGCAGATCAACCCCCGGCTTGACGGCATGATCGCGGAGTTGTGCGGCGGGCACGGCTACCTGCTGCACCCGGAGGAGCTGAAAAAGCTGGAGAAATTTGCCGGCGACGCCGCAGCGCTGGAGCGGCTCGATGCGATCAAGCAGGCGAACAAGCGCGATTTCGCCGCCTATGTCAAGCACACGCAGGGCGTTGTGCTCAACACCGACGCGATCTTTGACGTGCAGGTCAAGCGGCTGCACGAGTACAAGCGCCAGCTTCTCAACGCGCTGCACATCATCCACCTCTATCAGCGCCTTCAGGACGAGCCGAATCTTGACATCCGGCCGCACACCTTCCTTTTCGGGGCGAAGGCCGCGCCGGGCTACGCAGTCGCCAAGCGCATCATCCATCTGATCAATTCGCTCGCCGCGCAGATCAATTCGGACCCTCTGTGCAAGGGGCGGCTTCAGGTCGTGTTTCTTGAAAATTACCGCGTCTCCCTTGCCGAGCATCTTATGCCCGCGAGCGAGGTGAGCCAGCAGATCTCCACCGCGGGCAAGGAGGCCAGCGGAACGGGCAATATGAAGTTCATGATGAACGGCGCGCTGACCGTCGGCACGCTTGACGGCGCGAACGTCGAGATGCACGAGGTCCTCGGCGACGAAAATATGTTCCTCTTCGGTCTGCACGCGGACGAGGTGGAGAAGCTTCGGGCGCAGGGCTACACTCCGCAGCACCTCTACGCGAGAGACGGCGCGCTGCGCCGTGTGATCGACCGTTTGAAGACGGGCTTCTCCGACGGCGTGAGCTACGACGATCTTGCGCAGCGGCTGCTGCTGCGGGACGAGTATATGCTGCTTCAGGACTTCGCGCCGTACTGCGCGGCGGAGCAGCGCATGGCGGAGGTCTACGCGGACCGCACAGAGTGGAACCGCGCTTCGCTTCTGAACATCGCGCGCAGCGGTATTTTCGCGGCGGACCGCGCGGTGGCGCAGTATGCCGATACGATCTGGCACGTGCCGCACAGATAAGGGCGGGACTGACGGACCCGATGCCATTTGAGAATAAGGGCCGGGGCATTTTGCCCCGGTCCTTGGTTTTTGGAAAACAGGCAACCACGGGCTATGCCCGTTGACTGAAAAGCTAAGCCTATGAGCAGGAAAAGATAAACCTCCCATGCTGTAATCAAAGCAGGTTTACCGACCGCAGAAGAGCGGCAAAGGAGGAGTATCCGTGTTTGGAACACAAAGGAAAACACGGTTTTTCGGGATGGGAGCCGCGCCCGGCTTCGTTTTCCTTGTTGTCGGGCGGCGGCCCGCCTGCTTCGTCAGCCTCCCCGGACACGGCTTCCGCTCCCGAAAGACTCCGGAAAGTGTGTCTGCCCGCGTCTATCGAGGGGAGGGGAAACGGGAAAGCGATTGCGAAACATATCCGAAACCAGCTTGCAGAGAGACAAAATATCGGATAATTCTTTGACCTGTCTACAGATGAGCAAGTAAAGCGGCGCGTCGGCGGGATTTACTACTGTGCGCTCACAGTACATCCTACGCCACGCAGAAGCGGCGCACGGTGCTTTCACGGGCGAAGCTGCGGCAGCGTCCGGCAGAGCCTTGCGCAGCGCGCCGGTGTCGATGCGGGTGCTCGTGACGGCTTTCCACGTGATCTTATACACACCGGCGCAGACTTCCTCAGCGTCGCCCATCGCGGCCTTGAGCGCGTCCCTGAGGACCTCGGCCTCTGCTGTGGCCTCGTCGATGAGAGCTTGCAGCTCCCGCAGCTCGCGGGCCTTGCGCTCCGTCTCGTTGATGCTCATTGTGTGACCTCCTGTAAAGATATAATAAGACGGCGCCGAGCACCGGCACCGTCTTGCTGTGTATTTAGTTCGCCTTTTCCAGAGAAGCGACACGCTCGGCCATCTGGCGCACCATGAGCTTGAGGAACTTCACCTCGTCCTCCAGATCGTCCACACGGGAGCGAGGCACGAGCTTTTCCTGAATGTCCTTGATGCCGTCCGCCAAGAGGTTGAACTTCGGCATGATCTCGCTCTCAATGATGACATTCATGCACTGTATCATATCCTGTTTCTGTTCTGCCTGCTTCTGATCCATTCTACCGGTCATGCGTTCCTCGGACGCATCGATCATTTTTTGGATCGCCTGTAAATCTTCTTCGTCAAGCATTTCTCTCTCCCCCTTTGCCTTGCATTATACGGTGCCGGTATTCGGTTGTCAAGGTGCACTGCGGACTTTCCATCAAGCTGAGTATCTATCCCTTTGGGAATTTCTATCAAGCTTCTCCGTTCCGGCTCTCACGTTGTCGCGTCGGCTATAGTTTGGGCATTATCGCTTAAGGAAAGGAAATAACTAAGGGAATGAGAGACAATGCGATCATTCTGCGAGGGATTCGCAAGCGTGGCTTTTGTATGCTGCGGAATCCGATTTGCTTTCTTTCTCCAACTGCGTGCAGATAACGCCCGCGTCCGGTGCGAACTTGCCATCCGGAGGGCCGGCCGCCAAACCGGACTCTGCCGCCCGGAAAACAGCGCTTGTCTGCGGCGCGGCGGTTGACAATCCGTTCCGCCGCGCGTATCATGTGTGACAAAACGCTTGAAACAGAGGGACCCCAATGACTGATTTTTTTCGTAAGCCGCATGGGCAGATGTCGGAATCCATGCTGACGGCGGCGTTCATCATTCTCTCCGGCGGCCTGCAGGACGCCTATACCTATC
>CAKSWM010000186.1 GCA_934511545.1 uncultured Oscillospiraceae bacterium
TAGATCAGATCGGCGTTGTCGTAGTCGATCTCGTGAATACAGATATTATCCGTTGCCTGTCCCGCCGTGAGCAGAAATCTGCCGTCGGGAGTGACGGCTATGTCACGCGGAGTCTTTACGGGAAGCCGGACAACATGGCCCGTATCCAGCAGCCCATCCGGCCCGACGCGGTATACGGCGACGGTGTTCGCTATTCTCGTGGAGGCCAGAAGCAGCTTCCCGTTCGGGGTCAGTCGGACCGCTGCGGCCTCCGCATGACCGTCAAAGTCGTCCGGAACGGCGGAGAGCACCTGCTTTATCTCAAACGTTCCGTCAGGGGCGCGCCTGGCAACATGTACCTCCGAAGGGGTCTGGAGCAGAAGGTACAGAGTGTTCCCGTCGGCCGAGGTCGTGAAATGGCGCGGGAAAGCGCCGCCTTTGAGGGAAAAGCGCTGCTTTTCCTCAAAGGTTTCCGCGTCGTAGATTATGACGGAGCCGGTGCCGAGGTATACGGCACCGAATTCTCCGTTAGGCATTTCTTCGACGCAGTGCATTCCGTCGAGCCGCCCGGGAAGCGGAGTTTCTTTGATGAGTTTTTTACACTCGCCCACGGTCCCGTCGTCTTCTATGGGAAAAACAGAGATACTGCCGCCGAAGAAGTTGGAGACATAGAGCGTCTTTCCGTCCTCGGAAAGGCACATGCAGCAGGGGCGCTGGCCGCCGGAGAAACGGCGGTTCATTTCGCGCGGCACGTCCCCGGCCGTGTCATAGGACAGAACTCCTCCGCTGGCTCTTCCCATGAAGCTCATGCCTTCGCTGACGGCATAGAGCCGGCCGCCGCCGCGGCTGAGCGCAAGATATCCGGAGTTATATGCGGGCGTCGTGCAGAGTATCCCGCCCTCGCCGTTTTCGGTGATGGAGAGAGTGTAGATGCCGCGGCTGTCGCGGATAGAGTTGGTGCCGACATGGGCTGTATATCTCACGGCGCTTACCTCTCAATCACGGGGATGAGCAGCTTCGAGTCAAACTTTCCACCGAAATGCAGTGTGTGGCTGCCCTTGTTGCGGGTCGGGATATGCTCGTTTCCAAAGTGGGCGACCTTGATCTCCCAGCCGCAGATCTCGACCAGAAGCTGTTCGCCGGGGTGGAAAACAAGGCTGGTCGGCCAGATGCCGATGTCGATGGGAACGATCTCGCCCGGGGTGAGGCGCTGCTCGCCGCTGTGGGTGTGGACGGGGCGGAGCTCGTCGCTTTCCGTCTCGTTAAGCTCGCGGTGGGATACGCGCAGACGGCCGTTGGGGCCGGAGTATTTGTTGTCATGAGTTGTCCAGAGCTTGTTGCCCTCGCTGTCGAGCTTATAAAGGCGGACAAAAATGTCGGCGTCGTCGGTCTCCGCCTCTATCCAGAGCCGCAGACGGAGATAGCCGGTGATCTCCGTCTCTTCCTCAAAGGTCCAGGCAAAGCCCGTGACGGAGACCTCGTCATCAGCGCAATAGGAGCAGGAGCCCTCGTTTTCGGGCTTTCCGCCGTACATCCGGCCCGCGTCTCCCAGCCAGAGCGTTTTGATTTTTTGGCTCTCAAGCGGGAAGGCGCTTTCCGGACGGCCGACTATGTTCTCGCCGCCGGGGTCGAGCGTTGCCAGACGGACGCGCGGGGTGTTCTCCCAGCCATTGTCCTCGCCCTTGAGGAAGTGATCGAAGAACTTTTTCTGGTCGAGGATCGTGGATTCTGTGCGCGGATCGGTGAATTCGCCGATGTCGTGGATGCGCAGCCACTTCTGGTCGGTGCCGAGCTTTTCAAACGCCTCGAAAACGCCGCGGGAGTGATTGGTCTGGGTCCAGCTCGCGGTTATCCACGCGGGAACGTTGATTTTTGAGAAGTCGGCGCACTTATCCTGCCAGTATTCGTCGAAGAAAGGATGCTTTTCGGCCATGGCGCAGATGTCCTCGATCCTTGCGCCGTGGGTCGTGTATGTGCGAAGGCGCGCGGTGTAGTCCAGACGGGGGATGCCGTCGCGCACGAACTCGTCAAGATAGAGATTGCCGTGGGCCTCTGCGGGGGCGATCGCCGCCAGGTGAGGCGGCTGCTTTTCGGCGATGAACCACTGGGAAAGGGCGTACCAGTGTGTTCCGGCGAGAGCGACCTTGCCGCTACACCAGTCCTGTCCGGCGCACCACTCGATAACGTCGTATCCGTCCTCGGCGTACTGCGTGCCGAAATACATGACGTCGCCCTCGGAGTTGTAGGTGCCGCGCGGGTCGGGGTTTATGATCGCATAGCCGTACTGCACCCAGACGGCGGGGTCGGGGCCATTGTGAACGTGCAGACCGGACATGAGGCTGTTCTCGGGCGTGAGGGTGTTGAGCGGCTTACCCTCGAGGCTGAAGCCGCCGGCGAGGTTCTTTCCGCGCTTTCCCGCAATGCCCCAGGAGAGGATGGCGGGGACCTTTTCTTCCGTAACGGGACGGTATACGTCGGCGTAAATTGTCGTGCCGTCGCGCAGCTTTATTGCAACGTCCTGTTCGCAGACGGTATCGCAGGCAAAGGGGATGCGGCCGGGCTGTACTTTATATCCGGCGGGGAAGATCTCGGTGTGGGGGTCAAAGCCGGGATAACCGGAGGATGGCTCGTCCGTCGAGGGAAGAGGCCAGAACTCGATGTCTTTATAATCGTAATTGTTCATGTATTATCTTCCTTTTTTCTGTGATACGACCATTATAATACCTGCCGGATATGCCGTCAAATCTTTAAAAAATACAACTTCGGTTGCATACCGGGTAAAACGGTGCTAAGATAACACGGAAAAAACAAAGAAGAAGGAGAAGACGAAAAATGACCCCTGCCAATATACCGGAAAACCAGGCCGAGGCGGAAGCGCTGGCGCGTGGTTTTCTGGACGCCATATGTGAAAGCCGGCCTGCGACCTTCAACCAGATGCTGAATCCGGAGTTTGTTGAGCTGAACTTCGAAGAACGCACGTTTACGATAGCCCTTGATTTTTCCGATTGGATGCGAAACCAGGTCGGCATCATGCACGGCGGTATCATCGCGGCGATAGGCGACGTTGCGATGGGCGTTCTTGTATATACCTTTTCCGGCAAAAAAATGCCGCCGACGGTGGAGATGCAGACAAGCTATCTGCACATGATAAACGCCGGCGAACGCCTGATAGTCAAAGCGCGTGCCGACAAGATCGGAAAGACGACGGCGCAGATGCGCTGCGAGATGTGGGCAGAGGGTTCGCCCGGCAAGCTCGCAGCGACTGCGGCGGGAGTTTATTCGACCGCTGGAAAGACCTATGA
>CAKSWM010000187.1 GCA_934511545.1 uncultured Oscillospiraceae bacterium
ATTTGAGGGAGGGGGTCAAGAGCGGGATTATTGAAAATCGAAATGCACAGCTTTTGCATGATGTCTCCTTTTCAGAGAAGATATTGTACTACCGGACAGCCTGATTTTCAAGAGAAAAATAGGACCCGGAAGTTTTTTTGCCTTTCCCCGGCGCGCCGTGCTTCCGGCAGAAATTTATTTCGTTTATACGGATATATGCAATTCAAAGTCTTTTGTGCGTAATATATAGATACGTAAGTAGATATATATTTCCTTATATAATATATATCCGCCGGTTATACTTGCAATAGCGCAGATTTTTTGATATACTTT
This sequence comes from uncultured Oscillospiraceae bacterium, assembly GCA_934511545.1. Classification (GTDB taxonomy): domain Bacteria; phylum Bacillota; class Clostridia; order Oscillospirales; family Oscillospiraceae; genus CAKSXP01. The sequence goes on from CAKSWM010000187.1 coordinate 313, forward strand.
AAAGATAGATAATTATTAAAATGAGTTACTTTACTGGGGTAATGATAAAGCTATGATGAATTCCGTTTCCGACGTATGGGCAAGCATTCTCGACAAGCTGAGCGAAACTCTGACGCCCACCGCGATGACAACCTGGTTCGACGAATGCGAACCGATCGATATAACCAACAACACCTTTGTCCTCTACTGTCCGGCAAGCTTCAAGCGCGGCATTATAACCCAGCGCTTTTCTGAGAGCATAACAAATGTGCTCAACGACCTTTTCTCCTGCCGGTTTGAGCTTCTGGTGCTGACCGGGGATGAATTGGAGGATTACAGGACCGAAAAGGCGACGATAAGCAATCTTCCGGAAATGGCGGCCTATACCTTCGACAACTTCGTCGTCGGTCCGTCAAACAAGTTTGCCCATGCCGCCGCCGTCGCGGTCTCCGAAAATCCGGGCAAGGCATATAATCCGCTGTTTATCTACGGCAATTCCGGTCTCGGCAAGACGCACCTTCTCTTTGCGATCGGTCACGCCATCGGAAACAGCGATTCCTCCAAACAGATCGTCTACATCAAGGGCGACGAGTTCACGACACAGATGGTAAACTCAATCCAGTCCGGCACGGCAGAGGCTTTCAGGCAGAAATACAGAAACGCCGACCTTTTCCTCGTCGATGATATCCAGTTCATAGCCGGCAAGCAGCAGACGCAGGAAGAGTTTTTCCATACCTTCAACTCTCTTTACGAGGCGGGACATCAGATCGTCATAACCTCCGACCGGCCGCCGATGGAAATGATGAAGCTCGAAGACAGGCTCCGCACCCGCTTCGAGGGCGGACTCATGGCAGACGTCCAGCCGCCCGATCTCGAGACGCGCACGGCCATAATCCGCAACAAGGCAAGCCAGCTCGGAATGGTCCTGCCGGCCGACGTTGTAACATACATAGCCGAGAACATAACCTCCAACGTCCGCCAAATAGAGGGCGTCGTCAAGCGACTTACGGCCTACCGCGAAATTCTCGACGACACGATAACAATAAACTCCGTCAAGAGAGCCATTAAAGACATAATCCGCATCGGCGCCTATGTCCCGACGCCGGAGATCATAATTGAGGAGACCGCTCGGTATTATTCTCTCGATCCCGCGGACCTCAGGGGACAGCGCCGCAGCAAGAATCTTGCTCTCGCACGCCAGGTGTCGATGTATCTGATGCGCAATCTGACGAATCTCTCGCTCAAGGACATCGGCGCGGAATACGAGGACAGAAACCATGCCACGGTCCTCAACTCCATACGAAAGGTGGAGGATCTTCTGAAGGAGGATCCCGAGATGCCCGGCGCTATCCGCGACATAACTTCCAACATTAATTCGAGAAATTAACATCCGGTTTTAAACATTTAAACATTTTGAGGCTCAACACCGTCAACAGTTTTTTCATCAGTGTTTAAAACAAATATGTTGAAAAATGTGTGCAAAAATTCCGGTAAATTCCGTGTTCAAAATCCGCTTCGGTTTTAAACATCCGTGTCAACAGTAAAAACCGAGATAATTCAAAGCATTTTTGAACTTTTCCACAGTTTTTTCTACTACTACTAAAACTACTAAGAATTATTCTATCTATCTTTCTCTTCGAGAAAAAAAGAGAGGTAACGAACAATGAAATTCACCTGCGAAAAATACATACTTCAGAACGCCATAACAACGGCGTCCCGCGCGGCGAGCGCAAAAAGTCCCATCCCGGCGCTGGAGGGCCTGCTGATTGAGGTCGGCGCAAACGTCCGCATCACCGGCTACGATCTCAAAAAAGGCATATACACCAATTTTTCCGCCGACGTCGTGAGCACCGGCTCCGTCATTCTCAGCGCCAAGCTCTTCGGCGACATCGTCCGCAGCCTGCCGGACGGCGTAGTCACGATAGAAACGGGCAGAGATATGATGACGACCATAACCGCCGGAAACGCGGAATTCTCCATCATGGGCACCAGCTCCGACGATTATCCGGAACTGCCGGCCGTCGAGGACCGCCAGAGCATCTCCATACCGCAGAACATCCTTCGCAGCATGATAAGCGAAACGCTGTTTGCCGTTTCCGACAATGAGTCCCGCCCGATATATACCGGTGCGCTGTTCGAAACCGGAGACGGCAAGCTCTCTGTCGTTACCGTGGACGGATACCGCCTTGCAATGCGCCGCGAGGACATGGAGGGCGAAGCCGTCGAAAGCTTCATAGTGCCCGGAACGGCGCTTTCCGACGTTGAGAAGATATGCGCCGACAGCGATGAAAAGGTCAGGATCTGCGTCGGTGCGAAGCACATATCCTTTGCTATCGGCGACACCGTTATAATATCCCGCCGCCTTGAAGGAGAATTTCTCAATTACCGCAAGAGCGTTGCAAGCGAGTTTGCCTTCACGGTAATCGCGTCCAGAACGGAGCTTTACAGGGTCGCGGACCGCGTTTCACTCATAATAGACGAGAAAACGAAGAATCCCCTCCGCTGCACCATCAGGGATAATGAGATATATTTCAACTGCGTCACGCCGCTTGGAAAGGCGGAGGACGTCTGCGCCGTCGAGGGCTGCGGAAACGGGCTTGAGATCGGCTTCAACAATCGCTATCTGCTCGACGCGGTGAAGGTCGCTCCCGCCGACAAGCTGAGGCTCTGCTTCAATACCGGCTCGACGCCGTGCATCATAAAGCCCGCAGAGGAAGATAACGACAGCTTTTTATATATGATACTGCCGGTAAGACTGAGAGCAGAGTAATATTATTTTTATTATTTTTACCTTTTTGCCTTTATCTTTAACTTTTAGCTTTACCAAGCTTGGTTTCCTTCGGAGAGGCACTTTTCTTGCTCGTTTTTTCTTTTTATTTTTAATCTGGATAGCATCCAGACTGCGTCTGCTCCGCAGGGGGTAACTTTTCTTGCTTGTGCAAGAAAAGTCACCAAAAGAAGCACACCAAAAGGGGACTCTT
>CAKSWM010000188.1 GCA_934511545.1 uncultured Oscillospiraceae bacterium
CAACGATTTTCATTATGTATCCTCCGAAGCATTTGCCGTTTTTTTCAATATAGCATACTTCCCGCGCCCATTTCAATCCCCATTCTATGTTGAGGCCGGCCGGGTCTCAGCCATCCAGCCGTTTGCCGCAGAACTGGCAGTACTCGCCCTCGTTTTTTCCAAGCTGCTTGCCGCAATGCGGGCATTTAATGAACAGGAACTGCGGGATCAGACACGAAAACACCGTTATGGCGCCGATATACATGAACGGCTCCCAGATGTATGCCAGCAGCATGACCCCGGCCCCGGCTATCACCAGCACGTTTCTTACTCTTCTGGCTCTCTTTATCGTCATGCCGTGCTCTCCTTTTATCTAATGAAATGCGTACTCACGTGTTCTTCGGTTTTCGGCAGGCCGAACTGCGCCTTGCCCAGGGCAATGCTCTTTATCAGGAACGCCATGTTTCTCGCCAGCACACGCATGGTCTGCTTTCCCTCTTCGTCTTTGCCGGCATCTCCCGGCATCAAGCCGTGAACCGAGTTCCAATACTGGCTGGACGCCACCGGCATTCCGGAAATGGTGAAATACTTATTCAGCTCATCAAACGCGGCAGAGCAGCCGCCGCGTCTGGCGCACACCACGCCGGCGCCGACCTTCATGGTCTTATCAAAACCGGTGCTGTAAAAAAGCCGGTCCAGCACGGCGATCAGCGTGGCATTCGCAGAGGCATAGTAGACGGGACTTGCGGCAACAAGGCCGTCCGCTTCTTCAAACTTCGGCGCTAGCTCGTTTACCACATCATCGAATACGCATTTTCCAAGCTCCGCACAGCGGTTGCAGGCAATGCAGCCGCGTACCGCCAGATTGCCCACCTGCACAAGCTCGGTCTCTATGCCCTCTTCCGCGAACGTTCTGCGCATTTCCTCCAGCGCTACTGAGGTATTGCCGTTTGCTCTGGGACTTCCGTTGATGATCAAAACCTTCATTTGGAGCATTCCTTTCCTGTAAATATACCGGCGGCAGACGCCGGTCAGATGATGATACCGTCACAGTGGTCTATCTCGTGCTGGATGATCTCCGCAGTCCAGCCGGCGAAGGTCCTGAGCCTTGTCTGGAACTTCTCGTTCTGCCACTGCACCTTGACAGTCTGAAAGCGTTTCGTTTTCCGCGTGCCGGTGAGAGAAAGACAACCCTCCTCCGCCTCATACGCGCCGGACCGCTTTACGATAACGGGGTTGAACATGACCATATATTCGCCCTCATTGTCAAAGGCTATGATCCTCTTGCAGACGCCGATCATATTGGCCGCCATCCCCACACAGCCGTCACTGTGAGCCGACAGCGTATCCAGCAGATCCCGCGCCGCTTCCAGATCCTCCGCTCCGGCGGGTTCGGCCTTCTGCGCGAGAAAGGCCTCATCTTTGCATATCTCACGGACCATCGTATATCCCCCTCAAACCGTTCTTTACTGTATTGTACCAGTCAGCCCGAAAATGTGCAAGGTCTGCATGCGCGGGAAAGTCCGCCTCCCGCAGTAAATGCCGGTCAGGCCCGCGCGCATGTTTCTATCATTTCCTTGCTTCTTTCGGCCATCCGTGCTATATTGTAGACAACGCTGACAGGCGTTGTTATGTTCTGCCATGAGACAGAGCATTTTTTATTCAACGCCCGCTGTAAAGGTGATACAATGCCTCTTATTATCGTTCGCAATGACATAACAAAAATGGCCGTGGACGCCATCGTCAACGCGGCCAACGAATCTCTGCTCGGCGGCGGAGGCGTGGACGGCTGCATCCACCGGGCGGCGGGACCGGAACTGCTGGCCGAGTGCAGGACGCTTGGCGGCTGCAAAACCGGCGGCTCAAAGATCACCGGGGCATACCGCCTGCCCTGCCGCTATGTTATCCATACCGTCGGTCCTGTGTGGCAGGGCGGCGGCCGCGGCGAGCGGGAAGCTCTCATCTCCTGTTACCGGACGAGCCTTGCACTGGCAAAGGAACACGGCTGCGAAACGGTGGCCTTTCCGCTCATCTCCTCGGGTATCTTCGGTTATCCAAAGGATCAGGCTCTGCGTACGGCGGTGGACGCCATCAGCGAATTTCTGATGGCCAACGACATGACGGTCTATCTAGTCATCTTCGACCGCAAAGCCTATCAGATCAGCGGCAAGCTGTTTGCGGACATCGCCGAATATATCGACGATCACTATGCTGACGCGCACACCGACTCCCGGCTGGAACAGCAGCGCCGGATAAACGCCCTCGAAAGCCGGTCAATGATGATCTGCGAGGACGCCGCGCCGCAGTTTACGGCGGCTTCCATGTCCATCCGGGAGCTGGACGATATGCTGGAACGTCTGGATGCGGGATTCTCCGAAACGCTGCTCAAGCTCATCGACCGCAGCGGCAAAAAGGATTCCGAGATCTACAAAAAAGCCAATGTGGACCGAAAGCTGTTCTCCAAGATCCGCAGCAACCCGAACTACAGGCCCTCCAAGCCCACGGCCATCGCCTTTGCCATCGCGCTGGAGCTGGATCTGGCGGAGACACGCGACCTCATTGCCCGTGCGGGCTACGCTCTCAGCACCAGCAGCAGGTTCGACGTTATCATTGAGTATTTCATCGTGCACAAAAAGTACGATATATTTGAGATAAATGAGGCGCTGTTTGCCTTTGACCAGAGCTTATTGGGAGCATAGGACTCCCGCCGGAATCGAAAGGGGCGGTCACAGATGTATTATTCCGATCTCGTAAAAAAAGCATGCGCTGTCATGTATGACGCGCACAAGGATGATCTGGACAAGGGCGGATATCCCTATGTATTCCATCCATTCTATCTTGCCGTCCAGATGGATGATGAGGACTCCGTCTGCACTGCCCTGCTGCACGATGTGATCGAGGACCACGGCGATAAGTACTCATTTGACTATCTGGCCCGTGTCGGATTTCCGGAGTCCGTCATTCACGCACTGCGGCTGCTGACCCACGCAAAAGGCGTGCCCTATATGGACTACGTCAGAGAGCTTGCGAAAGACCCCATCGCCCGCAGGGTCAAGCTGGCGGATCTCCGCCACAACACGGACACCCGGCGGCTAAACGGCGAGCGGACCGGTAAATACGAGCAGTATCTACAGGCGATCCGCTATCTGGAAGAGATCAGATAAAGCCCGGAAAACAGAATAATTGTCGCCCGCCGGGCGACCTTACCCTCCTTCCGATGCGCTATACTCAAAGCGTAATCAAACGAAGGAGGTTTTTTAATATGACAGAAC
>CAKSWM010000189.1 GCA_934511545.1 uncultured Oscillospiraceae bacterium
TAGCAGGGCTCGATCAGAAGCGTGCGGATATCGGGATGCGGCGTGTCGAGCATCGCCCTGAAGAAATGATTGAGATACAGAACGCCGATGATGTTGTCGATGCTGTCCTCATAAACCGGTATGCGCGAATACGGGGAGTTTTCGACCAGAGCCATGACCTCGTCCCAGTCGTCGTCGATATCGATGGTTTCCATATCGACGCGGGCTGTCATGACCTCGCTTGCGGAGATCTCGGAGAAATCCAGCGCCGCCTGAAGCAGGTCGGAGCGCTCCTCGTCTATAATGCCCTCGTCCTCGACAGTCTCGATTATGGACTGGAGCTCCTCGACCGCGGACTCTTCGTCGCTGCGTTCCTCCTCGCCCTTCATGGGCTTCGTTATGAGGCGGGCCAGACCGACGACCAGCCATACGACAGGATACAGCACTATCATCAGGAACCTGACGGGATAGGATATGACGCAGGCCAAACGGTTTGCGTTTTTCTTTGCTATGATCTTGGGCGCGGTCTCGCCGAATATTATGACGGCAACGGTCATGATCGCAGTGGCAACGGCGGTATATTTCTCCCAGCAGAGCAGCACCATGATGACGCTCGTCAGCGAGGATGCCGCGATGTTGACAAGGTTGTTGCCTATGAGTATCGTGCCGAGCGCGGAGTCAAACCTGTCGACTATGCCGCAGGCGAGTTTTGCGCCGCGGTTTCCGTTTTCCGCCGCGGACTCAAGCCGCATGCGGTTGGCGCTGGACAGGCACATTTCGGAAGCGGAGAAGAAGCCCGAAAGGATGAGGCAGGCGATTATGCCGATGAAATACCAGATCATTCCTCTTTGCCCCCTTCCTCCTGCTCAGCGGGCAGAACGCGGAAGGTCAGCTTGGTTATGCGGTGCATATGCATTCCCGTTATGGTTATCTCAAGCTCGTGATAGCGGAAGCTGTCGCCCTCCGTGGGCAGAAGCTCGAACTGTTCATAGGCCCATTCGCCGAGCAGCTTATGCTCCCAGTCGTTGTCCTCGGGGTCGTCATAGCCGAGAAGCTCAAAGGCTTCCTCGATGTCCAGCTCCGCGCTCATTTCGATGCTGCCGTCGGGGTTCTTTGTGACGGTCTCGACGATATCGTCATCCTCGTCCCATATCTCGCCGACGAGCTCTTCGAGCATATCCTCGATAGTCACGATGCCGAGCGTGCCGCCGTAGTTATCCGTGACGACGGCGATGTTGAGCTTTTTCCGGCTCATCTCGGGCAGCAGCTCGTCGATGTTCGTGCTCTGGTGGACAAAAAAGGCTTCGTCCATCAGCGGCTCGATCCTGACGGAAGGTCCCTCGCGGAGGTAGGCCTTTATGTATTTGCGGATCTGGAGTATGCCGATTATGTTGTCGATACTGCCGCGGTAGACGGGCAGACGGCTGTGCTTGACGTGCCTTACGGTCTCAAGCACCTCGTCCGTAGGCGCGTTCACGTCCACGGCGTCCAGATCGACGCGGGCCGTCAGTATGCTCTCCACGGTGACGTCCCCGAACATCAGGGCGGAGTGAACAAGCTCGCTTCGGTCCTCGCCGAGCTCGCCCTCGTCCTTGAGGTTTTCGATTATGTCATAAAGCTCGTCTTCGGTTACCGTGACCTCGGGGTCGCCCTTTGTAAGGCGGGCGAAGAAATTTCCGAAGGCGGTCAATACTCTGGCTACCGGGGAGAAAATGGTCATAAAAAAGCACAGCGAACCGGCGGTAGCCAGGGCAAACCGCTCGCTGTATTTTTTCCCGATGCACTTTGGCAGCATTTCACCGACGAAGAAAACGACGATCGTTGTTATGACCGTGCTCCATGCGACGACGGAGATGCCCCATCTGTGCGTCACCAGAACGGTGACATAGGAGGCGGCGGCCAGGTGTACGATGTTTGTGCCGATAAGGAGAGTGGTTATCGCGGAGTCGAAGTGGTCGAGGACCTTCATGGCCTTGACCGCGCGCTTATCGCCGCGATCCACACCGGCTTTTATCCTGAGTTTGCTGACGGACGAGAAAGCCGTTTCGGCAATGGCGAAATAGGCCGCCATTGCAAGTAGAAAAGCTATCAAAATCCAAGGTAAAGGATTGCCTTCGTCCATACGGACTGATCACTCCAATCATGTAATTAGCATTTTTTGATATTGCTCCATAGTATAGCATAATATATCCGGCGCGTCAATTAAATGCATTGGCGCGCCGTTTTTTTCTTTTTCGGCAGTTACAGAACGATATCCGGCTTCATATCGGTGCCGTTGTAATAAAGCGCTTCCTGCTCGTTAGCGAAGGCACCGCCGTTTGCCGGGACGAAAACGGCCAGATCGTAAAGCGGGCGGAGCTCCGGGTGGAGCGAATAGACGCCCTCGATTATATTCAGCTTTTTTGCGGGCGCGGGCATTGCCGGCATATATGACATCGCAACGAAGGAAAAGACGCGGAATACGACGTCCTTACCCTCTCTGAGCGGCTCGATGACCTCGGTTTTGAGCCGCTGCCAGTCGAGCTTTCCGCCCGGCGTTCCAAGCACCTCCGGCGTCAGCTCGTCGGCCGGCCTGTTGTAGTTCGAGGTGTGGAAAACGTTGCATTTGTACTTTTGCTGGAGTTCCAGGGCGAGGGCCGCGCCGGCCTCGTGGCCCGGTCCGTCGATCGCTATGACGACGTGGTCCTTCTGCGACATCAGTTCTTCAAGCTTTTGGGTCAGTATTTCAGAAACCATTGTAAATCACCTTTCGAATAATCAGGCGGCGAGTCTTTCAGCCGCTTTTTCATTTTTTATCGTTATGAGTACCAGTATCATGGTTATGGCGGCGCTGAGCGTGTCTGCCACGGGAGCGACCGCGACGGCCCCGGTGAGGCCGAAGAACAGAGGAAGTATGAGAATGAGCGGGATCATAAGGAACAGCGGGCGGACAAGACTGAGGATGCCGGCTGTCTTTGCGCGGTCCGTTGCCTGGAAATAGCCCGTGCCGAGCGTCTGGAACGCCATGGTGGGCAGAACAAGGTTATAGATGCGCAGATATTTGATCGCAAAGTCGAGGTTCGCGGTCTCGCCGAAAATGTTTATAAGCTGTCCGGAGAATATCATGACTATCGCCCAGAGCACGACGAGAACGGCAAACAGCGCCCAGATCGCCGTGAACAGCAGCCTGCGCACGCGCCTGCCGTCGCCCGCACCGTGGTTATAGGCCATGAGCGGTATCATGCCCTGCTCCGTGC
>CAKSWM010000190.1 GCA_934511545.1 uncultured Oscillospiraceae bacterium
ACTATGATCTTTCCGCCGCCGACGCAGGTGTAATCGAAAGCGTGCATCGGCTGGCCGTATTCGAGCATCACATAGTTCGTGATATCGACGATATTGTTGATCGGGCGGACTCCGCTGGCTCTCAGCCTGCGGCGCATCCACAGCGGAGACGGCTTTATCTGAATGTTGCGTATCATGCGTGCCGTATAGCGCGGGCAGAGCACGGGATCGGTTATCTCAACGGAGAGGTGATCGGTTATGACATCGCTGCCGGAGGCGTGAACGGACGGCGTGTGGAGTTTGAGCTCCGTGCCGAATGTCGCCGCGCTCTCGCGGGCAAGGCCGCGGATGGACAGGCAGTCGGGACGGTTGTTGGTGATCTCGAACTCAACGATGCTGTCGCCGAGGCCGACGATGGGGACAACGTCTTCGCCGGGGGTGAGCTTTCCGGCGAGATCAGGGTCGTCGCTCAGAACAAAGATGCCGTCCTCGATGGCATAGGGAAAGTCGTGAAGATCCAGCCCCAGCTCCTTGAGAGAGCAGAGCATGCCGTTGGAGACGACGCCGCGCAGCTTTCCGGCGGTTATATGGATCCCGCCGGGGAGCCATGAATCATCCTTTGCGGCGGGAACATAGTCTCCGACCTTCAGGTTCTGGGCGCCGGTCACGATCTGGACCGGTTCAGCCTCGCCGAGGTCCATCATGCAGATCCACATATGGTCGGAATCGGGGTGGCGCTCAAGGCTGAGGACCTTGCCGACGACGACGTTCTTTATCTCGCTGCCCGAGACCTCCCAGTTCTCGACCTTGGAGCCGGACATAGTCATACGGTCGCAGTATTCCTTATCGGAACAATTTATCTCTGTAAGCTCGCTGAGCCATTCTCTTGAAAGTTTCATTGATATATCCCCCTTTAGAACTGTGCGAGGAAGCGCACGTCGTTTTCATAGACCAGACGAAGATCGCTGATGTTGAAGCGGCGCATCGCCATGCGCTCAAGGCCACAGCCAAAGGCCCAGCCGGAATATACCTCGGGGTCGATACCGCAGCCGGCAAGGACCTTGGGGTGGACCATTCCGGCGCCGAGCAGTTCTATCCAGCCCTCGCCCTTGCAGACGGAGCAGCCCTTGCCGCCGCACTCGAAGCACTGGATGTCCATTTCGCAGCTCGGCTCGGTGAAGTTGAAGTGATGGGGGCGGAAGCGGGTCTTGGTGCCCTTGCCGTAAAGCCGCTCGACCAGAGTGTTGAGCGTTCCCTTCAGATCGCCCATGGTTATGCCCTTGTCAACGACAAGACCCTCGATCTGGTGGAACATCGGGCTGTGCGTCGCATCGACCTCGTCCTTGCGGTAGACGCGGCCGGGGGCGATGATGCGGATGGGAAGTGGCTGTGTTTCCATGACGCGTGCCTGGCAGGGAGAGGTCTGGCAGCGCAGATGGACCTTTTCGTCCTCGGTGATATAAAAAGTGTCGGTCCACTCGCGGACGGTGTGGCCCTCGGGAATGTTCAGTTTGTCGAAATCATAGACGGAAAGCTCGATCTCGGGGCCCTCGGCGATCGTGAAGCCCATGCCGATGAATATCTCCTTGACCTCGTCAAGAACGGAAGTGAGCGGGTGTGCTTTGCCAATGGCTACGGGCGCGGCGGGCAGCGTGACGTCGATCGTCTCGTCCTCGAGCTTCTTTTCCAGAAGCCGGGCGGCGATGTCCGCTTTGCGGTTTTCAAGGTTTTGCTCAAGCTCGGCGCGGATCTGGTTTGCCAGCTGGCCGATGACGGGGCGCTCCTCGGCGGAGAGTTTTCCCATCTGTTTGAGAATGGCGGTGAGCTCGCCTTTCTTTCCGAGATATTTGACCCTGAGGCTTTCAAGCGCGTCGGGCTCGGTTATCTCCACGATAGCTTTTGCGGATTCCTCGCGAAGCCGCTGCAGTTGCTTTTTGATCATTGTATCAGTAACTCCTTCTCAGATTTTTCTGACAGATAAAAAAATACCCTCCGTCCCCTGTATGGGACGAAAGGCAAGATCCTCCGTGGTACCACCCAAATTCGACGCCGGATGCTGAATATCCGCGCGCCGCACTTTTGCCGCTGTAACGGGCGGTCCCGCCGGGGATTGGCCGGAGCTCACGGGCGAACCAGGCGCATTCTCCGCGGGAGGCTTTCAGCCGGCGGCGCTCCCTCTCTGGCGCGGTATCTGTACGCTATTTTCCCGATCGTTGCGGTTGCGTTATTTTTTATTATTTATATCACACCTCGGGCCTCGGTGCAACATTAAATTTTGACAAATATTCTTGCGAATACTATAATAATTTTCAACGTATTCTTTAGTGACCGGCGCGGGCATCCGCCGGTTTCCGGAAAGGAAAAGCTCATGAAAACCTATAAAGACGTCTTTGTTGAGGAACTTGTTGTGCGCCAGCGCCCGCTTATGGTCGCGCTGCTGAAGGCGGGGATCGTCGTTCTGGCGATCATACTGACGGTCGCGTTTTATTTTCTGACGGGACTGCTGGGACAATATGGCTCCGCGCTGTTTCCGGCGCTGTTCGCTGTTGTGTGCATAGCCGCGTTTCTCGGCTTCCGCTTTCTCGGCCTTGAATACGAGTATTCGTTTTACAGCGGCGACGTTGACATTGATAAGATAATAGGCAAGCGCAAGAGGTCGGCCGTTATGTCCTTCAACTGCCGAGACGTTGAGCTTATGACGCCGTATTCGGAGAAATATGACAAAGAGCTGGAGAGCGCGGAAATTCTCGACGCACGCGGGAGCGGCGCTGGGGAGCGCGACTGGATCGCTCTTATCAAAAGCGAAACGGGGGAGAAAAAAGTGCTGGCCTTTTCACCCTCGGACAGGATGCTCGACGCCTTCAGGCAGTATGTCCGCGGAGGAAAGCTCAAAGAGGAGTAAAGCGCGATGAAACTTTCAGACTCAAAGCTGATGAGAAATGCCGACAATGTTGCCATCAACGTTGTCGGCATACCTTCAACACTGCTGATGACAAACGCGGCCAGGCACGTTGCAGACGCCGCAGAGAGCGCCGCGCGGAAGAGGCATGCCTATATCTTCTGCGGCAGCGGGAATAACGGGGGCGACGGAGTTGCTGCCGCGATGTTCCTGATGCGAAAGGGCTTTATAGTGCGCGTTCTGCTGGTTGGCTCGCGCGAAAAAATGACGGCGGATACCAAAGAGATGGAGCGCCGGCTGCATGAACTGGGCGGACAGATGGAGCTTTTC
>CAKSWM010000191.1 GCA_934511545.1 uncultured Oscillospiraceae bacterium
TTTCAAAGCTTCTGCGCGACAGGCTCTATTCCCACATTCAGCATCTTCCCTTTGCATGGCACACCGAAAACCTCACCGGCGACATTATCCAGCGCTGCACCTCCGACGTTGAGACGCTTCGCAGCTTCATCTCCGCACAGCTGCTGGAGGTCGTCAGGACCGTTTTCCTGCTCGTCTGCGCAATGCTTCTCATGTTCTCGATGAACACGACGCTTGCAGCGATAGCAGCCTGCTTCGTTCCGCTCATCGTCGTTTATTCCGCGCTGTTCCATTCCCGGATCTCCCGCCAGTTCAGAAAGGCGGACGAATCCGAGGGAGATCTGATGGTCGATGTGCAGGAAAATCTGACAGGCGTGCGCGTCGTCCGGGCCTTCGGGCGCGAGCGATATGAACGTGATAAATTTGAAAAATACAACGATCGCTTTGCCAACGACTGGATCGATCTCGGCTACACTCTTGGCTTTTTCTGGGGCGTGGGCGATTTTGTGTCCTGCCTCAACCTTCTGGTCATTGTCTCGGTGGGTTCATATCTCGCCGCAACAGGGAAAATGACGCTCGGCGAGCTGCTGGCTTTCGTCAGCTATACCCAGACGCTGGCCTGGCCGATAAGAAGCCTTGGCAGGACTCTTTCCGAGCTTTCCAAGGCAAACGTCTCCGCCTCCCGCCTTATCGAAATACTCGACGCGGAGGAGGAACACGCCAGGCCGAATGCTATCGAACCGGATATGTCCGGCGATATCCGGTTTGACCACGTCAGCTTCTCATACGGCGCGCACGAGGTCCTGTCTGATCTTAACTTCACGATAAAGGGCGGCAGCACCTTCGGAATACTCGGAACGACAAGCTCCGGCAAGTCCACGCTGACATATCTTCTTACGCGGCTTTATGAGCTTCCGGAGGAAAACGGGACGATCTCCATAGGCGGCGTTGATATACGCGGTATATCGCTGCCGTATCTGCGCAGAAACATGGGGCTCGTTTTGCAGGAGCCCTTTCTGTTCTCCAAGACGATAGGTGAAAACATCGCGATCGCCGCGGAGGATTCGTCTCTGGAGGAGATACGCCATTCCGCCGGCGTTGCCGATATCGACGCGAACATCATGTCGTTCCCGGAAAGCTACGACACCGTCGTCGGCGAACGCGGGGTCACGCTTTCGGGCGGACAGAAGCAGCGTATCGCCATCGCGCGCACGCTCATGAAAAACTGTCCCATACTCATTTTTGACGATTCGACATCCGCGGTCGATATGGAGACCGACGCGCGCATACGCGAGGCTCTGCGCAGGAACACCTCCGGCGCGACGGTCATTCTCATCTCACACAGGATCAACACGCTGATGCAGGCAGACAACATCCTTGTCATGGACGGCGGCCGCGCCGTCCAGCTTGGCACCCACGACGAGCTTATCGCCGAGGACGGCATCTACAAGAGGATCTATGAGATCCAGTCCGACGCGGGCAGAACAGGAGGCGTCAATGGATAACGAAAAGAATAACGGCAGCTTCAGCCTTAAGCTCTGGGCAAGGCTTCTCCCGTATCTGAAGCCCGTCAAGAACCGGCTATGCGTCGTCATTATAATGATGATCATTTCCGCCGCCGTCGATGCGTCGCTTCCGCTTTTCACAAGCTATGCGGTCAACAACTTCGTCGTTGCGAAGACCACCGAGGGTCTCGGCGTTTTCACCCTGCTCTATGCGCTGGTCATACTCATACAATCCCTCACAACGGTGCTCTATTCCCGCCAGTGCATGATAATCGAAATGAACACCGGCAAACTCATGAAGCACGACTGCTTCATGCATCTTCAGAAGCTCCCGCTGAGCTACTATAACCAGAATTCCGTCGGCTATATCCTCGCGCGAGTCATGAGCGACACCAGCAGGCTCGGCGGTATACTCGCCTGGAGCTCCATACACCTCATCTGGAACCTGTTTTACGTTATCGGCGTCCTGATAGCCATGTTCATTGTGAACGTCAGAATGGCTCTCATCGCGCTTGCGGTCCTCCCCGTTATCGTCGTTATAACCGTTGTGTTCCAGCCGAAAATTCTGGCCGCGAACCGCCGCGTCCGGCACATCAACTCGCGCATAACAGGCGAGTTCAACGAGAGCATCAGCGGCGCAAAAACCAGCAAGGTCCTGGTCATTGAGGACAAGAACGCCGGTGAATTTTACGAAACGACCTCCGAAATGCGGACGGCGACCGTCCGCGCCTCAAAGCTCAACGCCGTTTTCCTTCCTCTCATCAGCTTTTTCGGCTCGTTCTCCGTTGCGATGGTGCTCTATTCCAGCGGTCTTCTCGTCATGAAGGACGCTCTGGATTTCGGCGTTCTCTCCGCGTTCATAACCTATGCCATCTCGATACTCGAGCCCGTCTCCCAGATCGCCGGCACATTTGCCGAGGCAATGGGCGCCCAGGTAAACATCGAGCGCGTCACAACGCTGCTCGACACGCCCTGCACGATTGAGGACACGGCGGAGGTCATCGAAAAATTCGGCAGCGTGTTTGATCCCAAGCCCAAAAACTGGCCGGAAGTCAAGGGCCGCATCACCTTTGACCACGTATGGTTCAAATATGACGACGCCCCGGAGGACGACTATGTTCTCAAGGACATAAACCTCGATATTCCCGCCGGTACCACCGTTGCCATAGTCGGCGAGACCGGCGCCGGAAAATCCACGATGGTAAACCTCGCCTGCCGCTTTTTTGAGCCGACAAAGGGCAGAGTGCTCATCGACGGCACGGATTACCGGGAGCGCGGGCTTCTCTGGCTGCACTCGAACCTCGGTTACGTCCAGCAGACGCCGCATCTTTTCTCCGGTTCGCTGATGGATAACATCCGCTACGGCAACCTGAACGCAAGCGACGAGGACGTTTACAGGGCCGCAAAGCTCGTCTCTGCCGACACCGTGGCGGAGAAGCTGGAAAACGGCTATGATACCGACGTCGGAGAGGGCGGCGACAGGCTGTCCACGGGCGAGAAGCAGCTTGTATCCTTTGCCCGCGCGATCGTCGCGGATCCTCCGATCTTTGTTCTCGACGAGGCCACAAGCTCCATCGACGCAGAGACGGAGCAGCTTGTTCAGAACGCGATCTCGCATGTGCTGACAGGCCGCACATCCTTCATAATCGCGCACAGGCTCTCCACCATCCGTTCGGCCGACGTCATCCTCTATGTAGAGGATCACGGT
>CAKSWM010000192.1 GCA_934511545.1 uncultured Oscillospiraceae bacterium
AAACAGAGCACATCGCCGGCGCAGTCCCCGCATCGTACCTGGAACGCCCCGTTCCCGGACCCTGACGGTCACGCAATTGCATTCTTCGGAAAGCGAACAGAGCTTTTCCCAATCCTTTTTGTAAACACTCATGCGTATTGTATATTCGTCAGTACGCCGGACCTTCCAGAAGCGCAGGCCGCGCGAGGCGCAGCGGTTCAGAAGTTCCTCGGTCTCAAGCCCTTTTATCTCCGCCGTCACACAGCCGCGTACAAGATTCAGAATTCTCTCCATATAGCGCGCCTCTATTCGTAGTCTATTGACAGGATCTGCCCCTTGAGTCTTATTTCGTCCCTGTTCATCGCCTCGAGCTCGAGTCCGCTGCCGCGAAGGCTCATGAGCATTCTTCCTCCGCTCACAACAATATGTTCGCGCCCATACTCGACAAGACCCTTGTGGTTTTCGATCAAAACACTTCCGTTGCCCGTTACGGTCAGCCGGGGCACTGTTCCAAGCGAATCCTCCGGAATATCGAAGGCCTTGAGCAGCCTAGTGCTGATGCTGTTTTTCAAAGCAACACCTCCCCATCACCGAATGATATTCCCGTTCAGTAAAGTTTAGGACCTATGCCGCATAGTCTTTTTCCGTCAGGAGGCGATCTATTTGTCACACAGGACCGAACGCATCATTATGACGCTGTTTACGCTTGTCTCGCTGTTTATTCTTATGCTGGGTTCAAAATACGCGGTCTCTGCGGCGGCGGAGGGCCTTGGAGTCTGTCTTTCCGTCATTGTTCCGTCGCTTCTGCCGTTTTTCGTTATCTCCTCCATGCTGTGCGCATTCGATTTTCCCTCTGCGCTCGGACGGCGCTTTGCTCCCGTCATGAAAAAGCTCTTCGGTGTGTCCGGCGAAGGCGCGGCCGCCTTTTTCATCGGCGTCACCGGCGGTTATCCTCTCGGAGCCGCGTCGATCGCGGAAATCTACCGCAAGGGTCAGATCGAAAAGGAAGAAGCGGAGCGAATGCTGGCTTTCTGCAATAACACCGGACCGGCTTTCATAATAGGAACGGCAGGCGCCGGGATATTTTCTTCCGTAAAGATAGGTTTTGAACTCTATGCCGCGCATATTCTGGCGGCCATCATCGTCGGCATTCTGTTTTCCCGCCGAAAAACCACCTTTGCGCCGGCTCGGGCCGATGCCCCCTCGCCGAAGTTCACAGACGCGCTTGTCGCCTCGGTCAAGGCCTCGGCTCTGTCTGTGCTGAACATATGCGCCTTCGTCGTTTTTTTCTCCGCGGTCCTCGGCGTTCTCAGGGGCGTGGGCGCGCTGGATCTTGCGGCGGGCGAGCTCGCGTTTCATCTTCCGTTGTCCCTACGGCACACCAGAGCGCTTTTGACCGGTATTCTGGAGCTTGGGAACGGGATAGCCGCCCTTCGCGGCTGCACAGCCGACGCCGTCAGCATCGCTGTGTGCGCGTTCATCCTCGGTTGGGGCGGGCTTTCCGTACACTGCCAGACCATGGCGGCAGTATCCGGAACAGATTTAAGGCTCGGCAGGCATTTTGCCGGCCGAGCCCTGCACGGAGTCATCTCCGCGGTCATTATTCTTTTCTTCGCTCTGTTCTGATTCAAATGCGCTTGTCAAGCATCTCGGCATATTGGGAACGGAACGATTCGTATGTTCCGGATTCTATCGCATTGCGTATGCGCTCTGTCAGCTTGTTATAGAAATACAGATTATGCATAACGGAAAGACGAAGCGCAAGCATTTCTCCCGACTTGAACAGATGCCTTATGTAGCTTCTCGAGAACCTGCGGCACACGGGACAGTCGCACTCCGGATCTATCGGCCCCTCATCGCGCTCATACTTTTTGTTGAACAGATTTATTATCCCGTTCCATGTGAACAGATGGCCATGGCGTCCGTTGCGGGCCGGCATGACACAGTCAAAGAAATCCACACCGCGGTATACACCCTCTATGATATTCCCCGGCGTGCCGACGCCCATAAGGTATCTCGGTCTGTCCTTCGGCATATATTCCTCAACGACCTCGATCGTGTCATACATCTCCTGCGTAGTCTCGCCGACGGCAAGCCCGCCGATCGCATAGCCCGCAAGGTCGAGCTCCGCTATCTTTTTCATATGCTCTATGCGCAGATCCGGAAAGACCGTGCCCTGATTGATCCCCCACAGCACCTGTCCGGGGTTGACTGCGCCGGACTGTGAATTATACTCATCCAGTGCCGTTTTGCACCTTTGCAGCCACCGGTAAGTTCTGTCGCACGAGTCCTTGACATACTCCTTCGGCGACGGGATCTTGATGCACTCGTCAAACGCCATTGCAATATCACTGCCGAGGTTCGACTGTATTCTCATGCTCTCTTCCGGACCCATGAAGATCTTTCTTCCATCAACATGGGAGTTGAAGTGGACGCCCTGCTCATCGATTTTTCTGAGCTTGGCAAGCGAAAAGATCTGGAATCCTCCGCTGTCCGTCAGAATGGGCCTGTCCCAGGTCATAAACCTGTGAAGCCCTCCCATGTCGCGCACGAGCTCGTCTCCCGGCCTGACATGAAGATGATATGTGTTGGAAAGCTCGACCTGACAGCCGATATTCGAAAGGTCCTCCGCAGAAAGCGCGCCCTTTATTGCCGCAGATGTGCCGACATTCATAAAAACAGGCGTCTGTACGGTTCCATGCGGAGTCGTATAAACCCCGCGCCGGGCGTGTCCGTTCTGTGTTATAAGCTCAAACAAGGTATATCTCCTTTTCAGATTTTATATTATTGCCATCGCATCGCCGAATGAGAAGAAACGATATTTTTCTTTCACGGCGGTCTCATATGCTCTGAGCACATTCTCTCTTCCCGCGAAGGCGGACACCAGCATTATCAGCGTGCTTTCCGGCAGATGAAAATTGGTTATCAGCCCGTCCATGCACTTGAAACGGTAGCCCGGATAGATAAAAATGTCCGTCCAGCCGCTTTGGGGTTTCACCGTTCCGTCCTCTTCCGCAAAGCTTTCAAGAGTCCGGCAGGACGTTGTCCCGACGCATATTACACGTCCGCCGTTTTCGCGGGCCTCGTTTATAATGCGTGCTGTCTCCTCCGGAATAATACAGAACTCCGAGTGCATCGGGTGCTCCTCGATTTCGTCCTCCTTGACCGGCCGGAATGTGCCGAGCCCGACAT
>CAKSWM010000193.1 GCA_934511545.1 uncultured Oscillospiraceae bacterium
CGTGATCGAGGGAAGTCTGACCGTCAGCACCCATGACCCGGACAATGTAATGCTGCATGATCTGGATTTTGTGGGCCATGGCGGCAGCGGGCTTACCGCCGCGGCATCGACGGTGATCTGGAACTGCTCCTTCACGGGCTATGATATCGGCGCAGCCGTGGAAAACGGCGGCATGATCGGCGTGGAGGGCTGCACGTTCAGGAATAACAGGATCGCATTTTGCTATGACACATTGAGTTATTTCTATTTCAAAGGCGGGTTCCCGGACTGCCGGATCGAGAGCAATGAGATCGGGGTCCAATTCGTAAATCTTCCCGGCGCATTACCGCTGGACTTCGGCGGCACTGTTTTTTCCGGGAACGGAACGGATATCGACAATCCGATCGGGTATCCGATCGACCTGTCCAATGCGATTTTTGAGTAAAAACGCACAGGAAAAAACTTGCCGATACTATGCAGCCGGTTAATTGTTTTCGGGATCTTTTCGTTATATTCTAGATATATTCTATTTTTATAACCACGAAAAGAGGAAAGAGAACATGAAAAAGATAACCGCGCTGCTTCTGGCAGCAATAATGTGCCTGAGCCTTGCTGCCTGCGGCAATGATAAGACAGAAGCGGATACGAATGATCCGCAGGAGCCGAAAACGGAAGCGACAGATGCACCCGTCGAGAGCGATCCGGCGGAAGCGGAGCCGGAAGAGACCCCCGAGCCGGAGCAGGAGGCTGTCGCTCTTTCGATCGGGGACACCCTTGACAACGAAAACTTTACCATGACCTTTGATTCCCTGGAGCTTCTGGATGAGTTTTCCTACAGAACGAGCGAATATTCCTCCACTTCTCTGTATGTGGAAGACGGCTACAAGCTTTTGCTGGTAATGGGTCATATCGAGAACAAATCCATGGCGGCGATCTCGGACAGCTCATTTTTCCGGACGGCAGTGGTCAACGGCAGCTACACCGTGACGGACTACGACGTGCGCCTGTCGTTCAAGCGGGACAAATACTTCGAGATCGACCCTTACACGGATCTGGACTATTTCCTTTACATCAACATTCCCGAAAAACTGGCAGAGCAGTTTGAGACCGTGACCTTTACACTGGGCTTTAACGACGATATGTCTTACCCCACCAAAACGTGGAACTCGGACGGCACGACCACTACGGAGACGGACAACCTTTATGCAATTACCGGAGGGACCGCAAGCAAAGCCGCAGGAGAAGTTGACGCCATGAAAGAAACTGCCGGTGAAGTCGCTTCTCCTGCTTCCGAGGTGAAAGCAATTGCGCTCGGTGATGTCATCTCTACAGATGATTTCGATTTTACGCTCAATGAGGTCGAATTGACCTATGAGCTCAAGCCGAAAAATACGAGTAGCGTTTACACGAGCTACAAAGCACCGGACGGCAAGGTTTACATTCATGTTGACGGCACCTATTACAACAAAGCAAAAAAAGATGTTTGCATTCGGGATCTGTTTGCCCCAAGTGCAGATTTTGACAACGGTTATACCTATGATGGATTTGCTGTTGTAGATGATGGTGATAATGATTTTACGTGGGCAAGCTCCTATGTTGTCTGCACTCCTTTGGAGACCTGCCATTATCATGGCCTGATTGAATGCCCCGAGCTGGTTGACGGTTCAGATGCTTCTCTGAAGATTTATCTGGAAATCGGGGGAGAAACATACGAATATACGGTCCGCTGAGTGACAGCGGGAGCGCGCCTGTATGTGGAAACGCGGGTCCCGGAGGAGGCGCTGTCCGCAGGGAGCATCACCGTCGAGCTGACGGTTGCCGGAGGCTCGTACTGCATTACGATTCAGTAAAGGAGATCCAATATGAAAAAACTGACCGTGCTGCTTCTGGCGGCGGTAATGTGTCTGAGCCTTGTGGCCTGCGGCGGCAAGAAAGACGAGAACACTGGCGTAAGCAGTGATGGTGATGCGCCCGCCAATATCGTTGTTGACGGAAAAGAGGTCTCTGCCAAGGATTTTCTGATCGAGCATCTGAGCGCTTATATCCAAAGCGAGGCGTATCTGGCAAGAAAAGCAGCGTTTGAAGAGAATTTCGCGCAGGAGGCCCAGCCCTTTGCCGTGACCTACGCTTTCGAGCTGAAAGTGGACGATTTTGGCCGCGAGTGTCTGCCACTGCACTTCTTTATGGTGAAAGCAAACTGTGATAGCTTTGTGGACGGCATGGGTTACGATTCCGTTACCATGGCGATCGACTATGATACCGGCACGGTTTACGACCAATTCAGTGTGGATGAGAGCGGGATGGAAAAGAGCGAAAAAGAGCAGTCCATTTATATCGCCGCGGCAGGCGGAATCTTTAAGAGCGCGGACTATAACGGCGAAACGATCTTTGTAGATTCCGAAACCCACATCCCGCTCTCCGACAGCGACATCGCAGAGGTCAATCAGGCATTGAGCAAATAACACAAAGCACCTTTTCAGGAGCGGGGCGCATGGCCCCGCTCCTTGTACACTGCTCTACCACCCCGTAGGGGCGATTTATGCTGACCGTGTTCGGCGCTCCGGCTGAATCGGAGCGGGAGAACATTTTGGAGCGCTTGCCCCTGACGGACGCTGCCGCGGCCGTCAATGGCATTCAAGCGGAGCAGTACCTCCGCCTAACAAAAATACCATTGGGAATGATCCCAATGGTATTTTTGTTGTTGGCAGAAAATTAAAAATGAGGTGATTATTTTTTTGTGCTGATATAGGCGGCAAGGTCGAGCAGCTTGTTGCTGTATCCCCATTCGTTGTCGTACCACGCAACGAGCTTTGCAAAGTTATCCGTTAAAGACATTCCGGCCTTGGCGTCGAATATGCAGGTGTGCGGATCGTGGATAAAGTCGGTCGAGACGACGGGTTCCTCGGTATAGTCAAGGATACCCTTCAGCTCGCCGCCGGCAGCCTTTTTGACGGCCGCACAAATCTCGTCATATGTGGCGGGCCTGACCAGATTGACCGTTAAATCAACGACGGAGACATCGAGCGTGGGAACGCGGAAAGCCATACCTGTCAGCCGTCCGTTGAGCTCGGGAATGACCTTGCCGACGGCTTTGGCGGCTCCCGTGCTGGAGGGGATTATGTTGTTGTCTGCCGCGCGTCCGCCGCGCCAGTCCTTGGAGGAGGGGCCGTCAACGGTCTTCTGA
>CAKSWM010000194.1 GCA_934511545.1 uncultured Oscillospiraceae bacterium
CCGTGGAGTAGCAGCCGTTGGTAGCGACGATGTTGTTTTCTCCGACGCAGTTGATGAAGCTTGTGCGGAAGCTCTTTCCGGCGAAAACGCCGACATATGCGCCGGATTTTGTCGAAAAGACATAGCTGTTTTTAATGGTGAGATTTTTTATATATCCGCCGTTGTAGATATAGCTGAACAGGCCAACGCGGTCCTCGTTGAGCCTTATGTACAGGCCCGATATGTAATGGCCGTCGCCGTCGATATGCCAGGTGGCCTTGCCGGCGGGGAGCCATTCGTTCGGCGCGGAAGTGCCGCTCTCGCCGGTTTTCGTAAAGTTGCCGTCCCGGTCAAAGACGCCGTCGTTCAGGATGATGTCGTTTGTGAGTCTGACGTAGCGCGAACCGAAGTCCATTATGCGGGAGTTTTCCGCCAGGAGCTTGAGCTCGGCGCCCGTCGAGATGAGAAACG
Source organism: uncultured Oscillospiraceae bacterium (assembly GCA_934511545.1). GTDB lineage: Bacteria > Bacillota > Clostridia > Oscillospirales > Oscillospiraceae > CAKSXP01. Next base: position 451 of record CAKSWM010000194.1, read on the forward strand.
GGTCATCCTCGCTCGTTCCGCTGCCGGTCAGCTTTGCCGCGGTGCTCCCGTCCCATATGTCGGGGGCCGCCGCTGATGCCAGCACGGGCAGCAGCGCCGCGCACAGCGCCAGAACGAGAAGCGTACTCAGGATTTTCTTTTTCATAAATCATTCTCCTTCCTGATCAATGAGATGCATCGCGCCGGATGCATCAGGTGTGTGTCCGTCCGGACAAGGTTTTTCGTTTCCAGTCGTCAGGGCGCTGAAGCCCGCCTCGGCCTGCTGTATCGTTTTCCGGATGATGCCCTCCGCCATGGAATGCAGATCCAGCTTCAGTACCGCCGCGATGATTGCCTTTCGCTGTGCGGCCGGAACGTCATAGAGCTTCAGTGCACAGTCCAGAAAACGGGAAATCTTTGCCTCGATCGTGAAATACAGATCGCAGGGTACGGCCATGAAGCTCCGCATAATGCCGGCCGACGCGATCTCCATCTCGTAAATATCCTTGGGCTGAGTATCGTCCGGCAGGTATCCGCCGAAGATGACCGCCAGCCGCTTTGCCGTGCTCCTGTAGATGTAGTCCGAAGTGGTCGGCAGCGTGTATGCCGTGACATAAAGCTCCCGCAGCGGTTCGGAAAGCTCGGTGATATGGAGCTGGAGCGCCGTCTCAACGGCGTACAGAAAAACGGGGTCCTGCTCGTTTCCGTGCTGCTCCGCCAGCGCGAACTGGCCGTTGAACATCTGCCGGACAAGATCCAGAAGCAGGGCCTCCTTGTTCGGGAACACATGGAAGAACGAGCTTTGTCCGATGCCCGCCGCCGACGCGATCTCGCCCGTGCTGGTCCCGGTGTATCCCTTTTCCAGAAACAGCGCCACCGCGGAGCGAAGCACCTTCTGCCGGGTCAGGATACCACCCGGTTGTTTTCCTCTCGGCAAACTGCCGCCTCCTTTCGAATTGAACTTGCGATTGCACTTCTACAATAGCATACGGCGCGGCTTTCTGCAAGAGAAAAGCGGCGGCGGGGCTGTGCGGAAAACAGAACAGAACAAAAAACCGGCGTCTGCTTTTTGGGCAGACGCCGGGACGATTTGGCAGGCAAACGGTTAGAGCTGCCGGTTTCTGAGGATGTTGACCATATCGCAGACTACGGCGGCTTCCGCGTCGGACAGGTCCGAGATATCGAGAAAACGCTTGTCCTCGCGGCAAAGCAGATAATCCACGGTCACTCCGAAGAGATCGGCAATGCGTACCATGACTTCAAAGGAGGGGAGACGGATATCAGTTTCATAAGAACTGACCATTGAGGCGGTAACACCCACACGCTTTGCAACCTGAGCTTGCGTGAGATGCTTTTCATTTCTCAATTGTTTCAAACGCTGCGAAAAATCAACCATAAGCCGTGTTCCTCCTTGCTATTAGTGTATACGGCTTATGTTTTCTTAAAGAAATGTTTTATATGTAAATTGGTTGATATACTCGCTCCGCGGTGATAAAATTTTATACTGAAAACAGTGATTTTTTGATGGGAGATGGGTGAACAAAATGGCTGTATGCACGTTCTTTGGGCACGGTGACTGCCCCGGCTCCATTGCGCCGCTGCTGCGATCGACGATCGAAAGTCTTATTCGGAATAACTCTGTCACCATGTTTTATGTTGGTAATCACGGCCGCTTCGATGCCCTCGCGCGGTCTGCTCTGCGGGAATTAAGGGCGAAGTATCCGCAGATCGAATATGCCGTTGTGCTGGCCTATATGCCGAAAGAGAAGGACCCTTTTGACAACACTGACTTTTCGGATACCATATTTCCCGAGGGGATCGAGAATGCTCCGCGGCGTTTTTCGATATCCTGGCGAAACAAATGGATGCTTCGCCGGTCCGAATATGTCATCACATATGTCACACATTCCTGGGGCGGCGCTGCGCAGTTTGCGGAGCTGGCAAAAAAGCAGCACAAAACGGTTTATGATCTTGCAGAGCTGACGAAGCGGGAGACGGTTTTCCGTCTCTTTTTCTTATAAAAAAACCGGCGTCTGCTTTTTGGGCAGACGCCGGTGAGGTCGTTAAAAAAACGGAGCTGTTTGGACGGTATCTATTAATACATGCCGCTCATATCTCCGCCGGCAGCGGCCGGAGCGGGAGGCTCGGGCAGATCGCCGACGAGGGACTCGGTGGTCAGGACCATGGAAGCGACGGAGGAAGCGTTCTCGATAGCGCTGCGGCAGACCTTGGTCGGGTCAACGATGCCGGCGGCGACGAGGTCGCAGTATTCCTCGGTAGCGGCGTTAAAGCCGAAGGTGGTGTCATCGCTGGCGGAAACTCTCTCGAGGATGACGGCGCCCTCCAGACCGGCGTTCGCGGCGATCTGGCGGATGGGGGCGGTGAGAGCCTTGGCGATGATGTCGGCGCCGGTCTTCTCGTCGCCGGTCAGGGTCTTGGTCAGCTCGGCGGCAGCCTTGCTGGCGATGACGTATGCGGTGCCGCCGCCGGCAACGATGCCTTCCTCAACGGCTGCACGTGTGGCGTTCAGGGCGTCCTCGATGCGGAGCTTCTTCTCCTTCATCTCGGTCTCGGTGGCTGCGCCGACCTTGATGACGGCAACGCCGCCGGAGAGCTTGGCTATGCGCTCGGAATACTTTTCCTTGTCATACTCGGAGGTGGAAACTTCCATCTGGGCGTTGATGGCACGGATGCGGTCCGCGATG
>CAKSWM010000195.1 GCA_934511545.1 uncultured Oscillospiraceae bacterium
ACTTATTCCACTCCGACCGCAATCGGCGGCTTCCCGCAGGTTGCCGGAATCGATTTCACCATTGACACCACCAAGGATTATGACGCGAACGCAGAGACCTATCCCGGTTCCACCTATTACGGACCCAAGAGCATCAACCGCGTCACCATCAACAGCATAAACGGAAAGGCCTTTGATCCCAAGGCGACCTACCTCGTCGTAACAAACGACTTCCTGGCTGCCGGCGGCGATACCTATTACGCCTTCTCCATCTCCAGCGTCGTTGATACGGGCGTTGCCATGGACGTTGCTCTTATGGAGTACATCAACACCGAACTGGGCGGCGTTGTCGGCGAGAAATATGCCAAGCCTCAGGGCCGCATCAAGGTCGTTGAGGCCGAGCCCTTCACCGACGTCGTTCCCGACGACTGGTTCTATGACGCTGTTGTCACCGTTTATCAGAAAGAACTCATGAACGGTGTCAGCGCGACCACCTTTGAGCCGAACACCAATATGAGCCGTGCAATGCTCGTCACCATGCTCTACCGTCTCGCGGGATCTCCCGAGGTCGAGGGCAAGGTGTCCGAGATATTCAGCGACTGTGCCGATGACGTCTGGTATTCCAAGGCCATTATCTGGGCGCAGACCAACAAGATAGTTGACGGTATGGGCGACGGCACCTTTGCTCCGAACGCATCTCTGACCCGCCAGCAGATGGCTAAGATCCTTTACGGCTATAAGTCCCTTGACGGAGAGATCAAGGGCGATTCCGAGCTGAAGTTTACCGATGCCGACGCGATCGCCGACTGGGCGCGCGCAGGCGTTGCCTACTGCGTTGCCGAGGGCATCATGAATGGCGTTGGCGACAATGTCTTTGATCCTACCGGCGCTGCCAACCGCGCTATGGGCGCTACCGTGCTTGCACGTCTGGCCGCATAAGCAAAAACGAACAACACATAAAAAAAACAGTCCTTACCATATGGTAAGGACTGTTTTTTCGTGTCAGACAGGCCCGCGGTGCGTCCCGCTTACCGGAGAAAGCGGCCTTTCACCGGCTCAGCCAAGGAGCCTGTAATATGCCATTGCAAACGCCTCGCGGATGAAGTAATTGAGGCGAAGAATGAAAAGGCTTGTCCGGGCCGGCACGGTCAGAGCGTCACAGCCCTGCTGCGCGGCAAGGTATTTTGCGCGGCAGAGATGATATTCGCTCGAGCATATTGCGACATCCCCGGTGACGCTTCCGCCGCGCGATGCAATGATGTCGAGGGAAAAGGCGATATTCTCCCGTGTGGAGGTCGCCCTGTCTTCCTGAATGAGCCGGCCGCCGTCCACGCCGTGCGCCGTCAGCCATGTATACATGGCCTGTGCCTCCGTTATATCCTCGCCCCGGCCCATGCCGCCGGAGAGAATGGCGACGGAATCCGGATATTTTTCCAGATACGCCTTGACGGCAGTGAGCCTGTTGACCATTGACAGCGATGGCGTGCTGCCGTTGACTCCCGCGCCGAGAACGATCAAATACGAAGCCTCCGGCTCCGCGTCGCCTCTGGAGGCGGATATGACCGGCGCTTCGAACACAGTGAAAGCCATCAGTCCGCAAAGAAGTATAACGGCTGCCGCGATGCCCGTCTTTCTGAGCTTCTTGAGCAGCACGAACTGATAAAATCCCAGGACCGCGGCCAGACCGAGAAAGCACAGAGCCATTGTTGAATATCCGATCAGTGCAAACCCGAAAACGGCAGCAGCGGCAAGGCAAACCGCTGCAAGGACTGCCAGAGGGTATTTTTTCATCTTATGCGCTCCTTATGAAATAGAATCCCATTGCTCATACAGGCTGTTGAGCTTTTCGTCGAGCTGCAAACGGGTCTCCTCGATCTCCATAAGCTTTTCGTAGTCGGTTGAAAACTCCTCGGTCTGCCTGTCGCACTCGGCAAGCTGTTCCTCGATCTTTGCAATTTCCCGCTCCAGCTTTGCAAGCTGTTTTTCGGGGGAGGGGACATTTTTAGGCTTTTCCTTTTTCTGAGTTTTCTTTTCCTGCGTCTTTTTTGCCCGCTCAAGGCTTTCCTGACGTTCACGGCTCTGCTGGAACTCCCGGTAGCTGCCGCGGAAGTCGGTTATCCTGCCGTTTTCAAGCAGCCATATGCGGGTCGCAAATCGGTCGATGAAATAGCGGTCATGCGAGACGAAAAGAAGGCTTTCTCCGTAATCATACAGGCAGGATTCTATCCATTCGCGGCTGGAGATATCAAGATGGTTTGTCGGCTCGTCGAGGATCAGAAAGTTTATCTCGTCGCGCATGAGTATGCACAGGCGCAGACGGCTTTGCTCGCCGCCCGAGAGAGTGCTGACGGGCTTGAAAACATCCTCGCCGTAAAACATGAAAGCGCCGAGCCTGTCTCGTGCCGCCTGAGCGGAGCAGTGAGCTTCCGATATAACGGTATTGACAAGCGAAAGGTTCGGATCGTCAAAATGAACTATCTGCGGAAGATACGCTGTCTTGACGGAGGGACCGCGGTAAAGATAGCCGGAATCGGGCTCCTCCTCGCCCATAATGAGCTTTATAAGGGTGGATTTCCCGGTGCCGTTATCGCCGATGAGAGCAACGCGCTCTCCTCCGGTGATCTCGAGGCTGAGATGTTCGAACAGCGTCTTTTCGCCGAAGGCTTTGGAAAGGTCCTCCGTGACAAGGACCTCGTCGCCGTGGAACTCGCGTTCGGAAAACCGGACCTTCATCTTTTTTTCCTTTTTGGGCTTATCCGTCGTGCGGATGCGTTCGATGCGCTTTTCCATGGCGAAGGCGCGCTTGTACTGCTTGTCGTTGCCCATGAAGGCCCAGACCTTCATACGGTCGGCGGCCTCCTGAAGCTGCGCGATCTTGGCCTGTTCTTTCTCATACTGACGGAGCTTTTCCTGATAGCGCCGTTCCTTTTCCTCGACATAAAAGCTGTAATTACCGCTGTAAAACTCGCATTTACCGTCCACGATCTCGATGGTACGCTGGGCGATGCGGTCAAGAAAATAGCGGTCATGGCTTATTGTGAGGACAGTGCCGCGGAATTTGAGAAGATAATCCTCCAGCCACTCGGTGGCGTGCAGGTCGAGATGGTTCGTCGGCTCGTCGAGCAGAAGAATGTCGGTGTCCTCAAGG
>CAKSWM010000196.1 GCA_934511545.1 uncultured Oscillospiraceae bacterium
TATTATGCCGCTGCATATCTTGAAAAAACTGTGCCGGTTCATTCTGAAGGACAAGAGCTGAAACAGCAGAAAAATGATGACGATAGGGGAGAGTGCAATGCCCATTTCCAGCATATATTCCGGTATCGACTTGAGATAGGCTCGGCCGATCTCGAGAGTGTCCGTCCACGCAGTGGAAGCCGACGCGGCTGTGGAGCCCTCGCCTTTATAAAAGAACCCGAGAATAAGCACGGCCAGCACGGGCCCGATCGAGCAGAGCGAGACAAGGCCAAAACTGTCGGATTCTGCCTTGCTGTCGCTTCGGATGTTGGAGATACCGACGCCCAGTGCGAGAATGAACGGAACCGTCATCGGCCCTGTGGTGACGCCGCCGGAGTCGAACGCGACGCTCAGAAATTCCTTGTCCGTAAACGCCGCGAGAACGAAAACGATCGTATAGAAAAAGATGAGCAGCCAGCGCAGACTGGTGCCGGTCAGTATCCTCAGCATACATACGACGAGGAAGAAGCCGACGCCGACGCCGACGGATATGAGAAGAACATTGTTGTCGATATGCGGTACCGTCTCCGCCAGGACCTGAAGATCCGGTTCCGCTATGGTTATCGAAGCGCCCAGAATAAAGCCGACGCCCAGCATGAGCCAAATGTTTTTGGACTTTGTCAGGCTTGCGCCGATCCTGTTTCCGATGGGGGTCATGGCGGTGTCCGCGCCTAGGGAGAAGAGCCCCATGCCGATTATTACAAGAAGAGTTCCTATGAAGAACGAGAGCATGAGGTCCGTGGATATCGGCGTGACAAAGAAACAGAGGATTGTTACGATAACGAGTATCGGCAATACGGACAATACTGATTCCCTGATCTTATCACCCAAAGCGGATTGTTTTCTGAAAACTATGTCTATGAGTATACCTCCTTCTGCCGTAATGCCGAAACATTATATTGTGCATTATAGTGTGTCCTGAACCGTTCAAAGCGGCATACGGCGTCGTGTCGTATTGTATTGATAATAAATAATTATAACAGAAAACAGATCGTTAATCAACCGCTTTGCTCTTTCAAAAAAATCGCGGATATGTCATATAAATGTCCGCCTCCGCACAAAATACGTGTCAGGGAGATGAAAGACAATGCATGATGAAAACGAAGCGCTCAGGGACAACGATACGGTAAAAGACTACGCGTCGGTAAACGCGGGGAATATCCACTGTCTGACGATCATCGGGCAGATAGAGGGCCATATCCTGCTGCCGGAGAACACGAAAACCACAAAATACGAGCATATCCTGCCGCTGCTGGCCGCCGTTGAGGAGAGTCCGGAGATACGCGGCCTGCTCGTCATGCTCAATACGGTCGGAGGGGATATCGAGGCAGGCCTTGCAATCGCGGAGCTGATCTCGGGAATGAAAAAGCCGACGGCCTCACTTGTGCTGGGCGGTGGCCACTCGATAGGCGTGCCGCTGGCTGTTGCGGCACAGCGCTCGTTCATAGCGCCGTCCGCGGCGATGACGATACACCCCGTGCGCATAACGGGTGTGGTTATCGGAGCCCCGCAGACATATAATTACCTTGCGCGGATACAGGAGCGAATAGTCGGTTTTGTAACTTCCAATTCATCCGTGACACGTGAAAAGTTCATCGGATATATGATGGAGACCGGCGAGCTTGCGACCGACATCGGAAGCGTTATATACGGCGAGGAGGCGGTGAAAGCGGGACTGATAGACGAGGTAGGCGGACTGTCCGACGCGCTGTCTTATCTCCATTCGCGCATCAGTTCGGAAGATGAGGGAAAATCTACTTGTGATTTATGATCCTGTGTGGTAAAATTCTTTGATACGGTAAACATAGATAATACTGCAAAAATTGCTGCAAAAATAACTGTTTCCCGGGAGGTTAATGATATGTCTGTACTTTGGGCCGCGTTTCTGGGCCTTGTCCAGGGTATTTCGGAGTTTTTGCCCATATCAAGCTCCGGTCATCTTTCAATCATTCAGAATCTGTTCGGCGGAGAAACGACCGAAGGACACATGTTCTTTGACGTTCTGCTGCATCTGGGCACGCTTGTCGCCGTCTGTGTGGCTTACCGAAAGGATATAATCGACATTATACGGCAGCTGCTGGCTTTCTTCGGAATCGGAGAGAGCGGAAAACGCCTTGCCGCGGAGTACAGTGCCGAAGGGAAGCGGAGATATCCGGCCGTGAGGCTCGTGCTCATGATAGTGATAGCAACGCTGCCGCTGTTTGTCGTGCTTCCTGTAAACGATCTTATCGAGCAGCTGTACTATAAAACGTGGTTTATTGGCATAATCCTGATATTGACAGGCGTTATGCTGTATGCGTCGGACCGCATGCCTGTCGGAAAGAAAACCGAAAAGAACATGACCTTCAAGGATTCGCTGTTTGTCGGAGCATGCCAGGCAGTCGCGACGATCCCCGGTCTGTCACGCTCCGGAACAACGATAACCGCGGGCATAGTCACCGGACTCGACCGTGAGTTTGCCGTCAAGTTTTCTTTCCTGCTCTCGCTTCCTGCGGTGCTTGGCGCGAATATCCTCAGCCTCGTAAAGGCGATAGGGGAGGGCGTGGACGCGTCGCAGATCCCGGCATACCTTGTCGGAACGGCAGTGGCGATGGTCAGCGGCTATTTTTCGATCGCCCTGCTTCGCCGTATAGTGAAGAAAGGCAAGTTCGGATGCTTTGCCTACTACTGCTGGGGCGTCGGCGCGATAACGATAATTCTTTCAATCATATTTTAGGAGTGTTACATAATGGCACAAACAGCTAAAAGCGGCGGACGGAAGTCCAATGCCAAAGGCAAAAGCAGCGCGCCGTCAAAAAAGACGGGCACGAAACAGCCTGAAGCAAGACCGGTACGGCGCGAGGTCGGAGCGGTCATATGCCTTTTCCTCGGCATCTTTTCGGTCATAGGCTATTTCAATGTTGACGCGTGGTTCATAAATATATTCTGCGGCTTCGTGAAAGGCCTTATAGGCTGGGGGTATTATCTGTTCCCGCCGGCGCTCCTGTGCTGTGCGTATATACTCGCGTTCCACCACGGCCGTCCGGTAGCCCTGCGCGTTGCATTCGCGCTTCTGACAACGGTGTTTCTCGG
>CAKSWM010000197.1 GCA_934511545.1 uncultured Oscillospiraceae bacterium
AAATCTGCTGCGAGGCCATTACGGCGCAGTTTTCCTCGCTCTCCGGCGTCGAAGCGCCGAGATGCGGCATTGCGATCACATTCGGAGCCTTGAGAATGACCTCGTTGGGGAAATCCGTAACATACTTGCCGACCTTCCCGCAGTCGAGAGCCGCGGTCATTGCGATATCGTCCACTACCTCCGCACGAGACTCGTTTATAATGCGCACACCCTGCTTCATCATGGAAAAAGCCTTTTCATTGAGGAGATGGTGCGTACTTTCGGTATAGGGGACGTTAATGCTTATAAAGTCGGAAAGAGAGAAAATCTCCGCGATATCATCGCAGCGCTTCACCTCGCGGGAAAGCTGCCACGCCGCTTCGACGGAAAGATAGGGGTCGTAGCCGTAAACTGTCATACCGAGAGAGATGGCGCTGTTTGCGATCTTTGCGCCGATAGCGCCGAGTCCGATGACGCCAAGAGTCTTGCCGCCGATCTCAGGCCCTATGAAAGCGGACTTTCCCTTTTCGACCGCAGAGGCGACATCACCGTTTCCTGCGATACTGCGGACCCATTCCACGCCGCCGACGACATCGCGGGAGGCAAGCAGAAGCGCGCAGATGCAGAGCTCCTTGACGGCCTCGGCGTTTGCGCCGGGGGTGTTGAAAACAACGATGCCCTGTTCGGTGCAGCGGCCAATGGGGATGTTGTTGGTTCCCGCGCCTGCGCGTGCAATTGCACAGAGCTCCGGACCGAAGTCCATATCGTGCATTTTCGCGCTGCGCACCATTATGCCGTCGGGGGAAGCGGTATCGTCCCCGACGCAATAGCCCTGTCTGCGGAGGATGTCAAGGCCGTTATCGGATATTTTGTTGAGAGTTTTTATGTTATACACGGTTTCTTACCTCGAATTCCTTCATAAAGTCGAGAAGCGCCTTAACGCCCTCCATGGGCTGTGCGTTATAGATGGAAGCGCGCATGCCGCCCGCCACACGATGGCCCTTGAGGTTGAGCAGTCCGCGGTCGGCGGCCTGCTTTGCAAAGGCGGCGTCCAGACCGGCGTCGCCGGTGCGGAAGGTGATGTTCATATCGGAGCGTGAATCCTTTTCTGCGCTGGCCTTGTAGAAAGAACTGTTGTCGAGATAATCGTAAACAAGCGCGGCCTTTTCCCGTTTCAGCTTTTCCATTCCGGCAACGCCGCCCTGTTTTTCGAGCCAGTCCAGAACGAGCCCGAGAATGTAGATATTCCAGCAGGGAGGGGTGTTATACATGGAATCCTTTTCAATCATGCGCTGATAGCTCATCATGAGCGGAGTATAGGGAAGCTCGTTTCCGGCGAGAGACTTGTCGATGATAACGACGGTCAGCCCGGCGGGAGCCATGTTTTTCTGAGCGCCGGCAAAGATGATGCCGTATCTGGACACATCTACCGGCTGAGAGAGAATATCGGATGACATGTCGCAGACGAGCGGAACTCCGACCGTTTCGGGGACGTAGTGCCACTCGGTGCCGTAAATGGTGTTGTTGGCGGTGTAATAGAAGTATTTTGCGCCGGGGTCAAGAACCAACTCGCTCTGGACCGGGATGCGGGAGAAGCTCTCCGCCTCGGTCGAAGCGGCGACATTGACCTTTCCGTACTTTTTGGCTTCCTTGCAGGCAACGTTTGCAAAGTGCCCGGTGACGGCATAATCCGCGCTGCCGTTTTCTCCCATGAGGTTCATGGGGACCATTGAAAACTGGAGGCTTGCGCCGCCCTGAAGCATTAGGATCTCGTGAGATTCAGGGACGGAAAGCGCTTTTCTGAGCTTTGCCTTGGTGCTGTCGAAAATGTCCTGAAACCAGCTGCTGCGGTGACTCATCTCCATGACTGACATGCCGCTGCCGGAACAGTTGAGGATCTCTGATGAGGCGCGCTCAAGCACCTCGTCCGGCAGAACGGACGGGCCCGCGGAGAAGTTGAAAGTTTCGTTTCTGGTCATTTCGCAAACCTCCCTAAATAATACAGTAGTTTATTAACAGAAAACCATCGGTTGACAAGGGCAGACACGCCTGACAGCGCGTCTTTCCGGCGCTTTTTGTCCTTTTGGCCTTGGTGGGCGTCAGCCCGCCTGCGGCTCAAAAGCCAAAAATCACTCGAAGATACATTTCTGTCAGGTGCAGGCAGTTTTGCCGGAGCAGAAATCCGTCCAAACAAGGAAAGGCCCGCAGAGAATACTTTCCGTATTGTCAAGGGCATTGACGTCGCATGGGCGCATTTCTGCCCGTCAAAACCGTGTCTTCCCTTATCAACCGATGGTAAATTAATTATATCTCAAGCCGACGGCAAAATCAAACGACGAGTCCCACAAGCATTTGACCGGAAACATCAATTATTTTAACATTTCTGACAAGGCCGTGAAGCCGTGCGGGAGGAACCGATACTTCGCAGTAGTTATCGGCGTGGCCGACGGAGCGTTCGGCGCCGTCGGTTTCGAAGAGCACAGAAAGGGTCTGGCCGACGCAGCTCCGGAGGAATTCCTCTCTCATGCCGTAGGCTATGAGCTGCGCTTCGTGGGCGCGGCGGGATTTCTCCGCCTTTGGTATCTGGGGCGTCATATCGGCCGCCTTTGTGCCGGGGCGGACGGAATAAGGGAACATGTGCATCTGTGAAAAGCCGCATTTTTTGATAAACTCCAGCGTTTCGGCGTGTTCGCTGTCCGTCTCTCCCGGAAAGCCGGTTATAAGATCGGCGGTCAGTCCGCAGCCGGGGAACCATTTGCGCAAAAGTTCGACACGCTCATAAAAGAACGCCGTGTCATATTTTCTGTTCATGCGCGACAGCACGCCGTCGCTCCCCGACTGGAGGGAAAGATGGAAGTGGCGGCAGAGTCTGCCCGTCTTTGAGAGCCTTTCACAGAACTCTTCGGTTATAACGGTGGGTTCGAGCGAGCCGAGGCGGATGCGCGCATCGTGCGCCGCTTCGATCACCGACTCTGTGACGGAGACAAGGCTTGAGCCGTCGCGCAGATCCTTGCCGTAGGACGCGATCTCGATCCCCGTAAGAACCAGCTCGCGAAACCCCTCCGCATTGAGCCGGGCGGCCTCTTTGACGGCTTCCTCCGGTGGGAGAGAGCGCACCCGCCCGCGT
>CAKSWM010000198.1 GCA_934511545.1 uncultured Oscillospiraceae bacterium
GAATATGACACGGAGGTTCCGGAGCTGTCGGAACTTGAAAGCTTCTTCGCCCAGCCTGAGATCGTCATCAAAAAGCGCACCAAGCGCGGCGAGGGAGAGAGCGATATCAAGCCGGGCATTCGCTCCCTCTCGTTTGAAAAGGACGACAGCGAGGTGCTTCTCAGGGCGGTCATATCCGCACAGGAGCCGACCATCAACCCGGAGCTGCTCGTCAGCGCGCTCAGGCAGAAATGTCCCGGACTGGCGCCGGATTTTGCCGAGTTTGAACGGCTCGAGGTCTATGACGCCGGTATGAATATTTTCAGATGATGAGATATACGTCTTTGCTTTGTACTGTATGTATAACAAAGACGTATATCTTTTATATAAGTGTACAAATAATTCATAGCACATAGATAAAAAATTGACAATTAGCACAATATATGCTATCCTGAATATGACAGTAAACGCTGAAATTTCTAAATCAACATTATTGTAATGGGGTGATTCCAATGATTTGGGGGGGCGCTAGTATTCAATATATACTGAAATGAAATTGAGGTGTTATTATGTCTGTTAAAAGTACAAAACGGACTGTTATTATCATAAGTATAGTCGTCGCCGTGCTTATTCTTGCCGGTACCATCGGCCTTTCCGTATCGGATGGCGGTGCACACGCGCGGTTCTTGCAGCTGGCATACGACAACGCTCAGGACAGCGCAGCGCAGGAACCGTGGAAGCACATGGGCTCCATTTGCACATTCTTTCAGAGAATGGCAATGTGGGGTGTTCCGGCTATCGCGCTGGCATATCAGGTCCTTCTGATGGCAATATGCCGCAAGCAAAGACTTCTCATGCTGGACACGGGGCTGACGCTGCTGTGCTCCCTGCTTTTGGGCGGGGGTTCCGCGCTGGCAATAAGCTATGCTATTTGGGGCTATATTAGTGCGGGGACATATCTGTACCTCTGTATCGGGGCTGTGCGGACGGCGATAGTCTGGGCTGTGACGGCGATAATATTCTGGATCTGCGCCGCGGTGATCAAAAAGAAAAAAGAAAAGATCTGAGTTAATTTATGCCGCAGGGCCAGCGTTTTGAGCTCTGCGGCTCTATCAATTATTTGCCCGAGATCGATTACAAAAAAGTGCTTGCAAATACTGCCGGGATATGCTAAAATACTAAAGCTTATGCGAATATACATTCGCTATCAGGGCGGTCCGCTGTCGTTAAAGTGCCTTTGAGCCGCGATACGAACGTCCAGTAAAGGAAGGAATCAAAAATGGATCTGGTCAAAACCCTTACCCAGCAGTACATGAAGCCCGAGCTTCCCGAGATGAACGTCGGCGACACCGTCCGTGTCACCGTCCGCGTCAAGGAAGGCAACCGCGAGCGCAACCAGGCGTTCGACGGCACCATCATCGCAAAGAAGCACGGCGGCATCAACGAGACCATCACCGTTCGCCGCATCTCCTACAATGTCGGCTGCGAAAAGGTCTTCCCCGTTCACTCTCCCTCCATCGTCTCTGTCGAGACTATCCGCAGAGGTAAAGTCCGCAGAGCCAAGCTCTATGACCTGCGCGACCGCGTCGGCAAGAAGGCAAAGGTCAAGGAGAGAATATAACATCCGTCAAAAAAAGAGGCCGCCGGCCTCTTTTTTTGATTCTTATCCCGGAACTATAAAGCTTGCCTTTTTGCACAAATAAAGATATAATATTTAACTAAGCATTCCCACAGTCTTCGTGCGTGTACGCGCCGGGATGCCGAAGTTATAATAATGACCGGAAGTGATATTTTGGATAATCCTGAACTTGAAAACACGGCGCCAGAGGGCTCTTCCGAACCGGAAGAAGAGAAGAAGCCCGTCTCAGCAAGGGGAGAGATCTATGACTGGCTTCAGTGCATAGTTACCGCTCTTCTGGTCTGCGTCCTTGTGTTTGTTTTTCTCGTGCGCATGATCGGCGTTATCGGATCTTCAATGGTAGACACTCTGCACGAGGGTGACAGGATAATAATCTCAAACCTCTTTTACACGCCCAAACAGGGAGACATCGTCGTCCTCCGCAAGGAATCGCTGCGTGAGGATGCGATCGTGAAGCGCGTTATCGCCGTTGAGGGGCAGACAGTCGATATTGATTTCGAAAACGGTATTGTTTATGTCGACGGAGAGGCGCTCGACGAGCCGTATATTTATGAGCCGACGCTGACGGCAGAGGACTTTGACGGAGAGGTCACCGTGCCGGAGGGCTGCGTATTCTGCATGGGCGATAACAGAAACGGCTCGACTGACAGCCGTGACAGCAGAGTTGGAATGATAGACACGCGTGAAATACTTGGCAGAGTGATCCTGCGGGTGTTCCCGTTTAACGTTTTTGGATTTGTGAATTGAAATGGACAATAACGCAAGGGAAAAAATGAATATCCAGTGGTATCCCGGCCACATGACAAAGGCCCGGCGCATGATCGAAGAGAACATGAAGCTTGTTGACGCCGTGTGTGAGATAGCCGACGCCAGAATACCATATTCCAGCCGCAACCCGGATATCGATACGCTGGCGGCCGGCAAACCGAGGATAATCATCCTGAATCGTGTCGATCAGGCCGACCCTCAGATAACGGCCATGTGGCGTGAGCATTACAGGGCCGGGGGCATCGCCGTACTGGAAACGGACAGCAAAAGCGGAAAGGGCGTAGGCTCTTTTTCCGCTGCGGTAAGATCGGTTCTGTCCGAAAAGATCGAAAAGAACGCCGCTAAAGGCCTTGGGAACAAGGCGCTCCGCGTCATGGTGCTTGGCATACCGAACGTCGGAAAATCAACATTTATCAATAAAGTCGCGGGGCGCAAAGCGGCGATAGCCTCGGATAAACCCGGTGTTACGCGCGGCAAACAGTGGATAACGATCGATAAAGGGCTTGAAATGCTAGACACTCCCGGAATACTGTGGCCCAGATTTGATAACCAGGAGGTCGGTGAGGCGCTGGCCTGGACCGGCGCCGTCAAGGATGAGATCATGGACAGGGAGACACTGGCCGCAAACCTGCTCGTCCGTCTGCGCGAGCTGTACCCCGCGGCTATTGAAGCGAGATATAAGTT
>CAKSWM010000199.1 GCA_934511545.1 uncultured Oscillospiraceae bacterium
GAAAAGCATCTACAATACCGTAAAAACGGTCTATGAGGGCGAGGCATTTATCCCCCTCAATCCACGCGGCACGAAAGATTCAAAGGCACTTTCTGACGGTAATCCGGTCTGCGAGGCCGGGCTGGCTATGCACAAGGATGGCAAGACCACCGATGGCAGAGGGGGAATCCGGCAGAAATACTGCTGCCCCTTCCGCCAGTCTAAAACCGGTGTTCACCCTTGTAACCACAAAACTGGAACAACGGCAAGAAGAACCGGGGCTGCACGAAATACAAGACCATTCCAACAGACTACAGACTTTCCATTGACAGGGAATGCCTGCGTTTTAAGCGTATCTATGCCTTGCGTACAGAGTGTGAGCGTTATAATTCCCGCTTTAAGGCATCTGGTCAAGAAAGGCTTTGGGTTCGAAATGGCAGCAGTGCTGCTAATCTCAACACAGTAGCCCACATCTCCGCCTTAGCGGTTGCGCTGGCCGCCGTTCTGCACGGCTCTCACTCCTACCGTTCTGCCAAACAGCTTCGGCGTTCCGCCTGATCTGCCTTTTCCATAACTTCTTCAGGTGCGGCGGTTACCGCGCTGTGGTCTTTGCGCCCTTGAGATGCCCGAAACTCTTTTGATTCCCGTTTGCCTTGTTTGTGGGCAGCTCCTTCCAACTGTTTTGCTCATTTCTTATATCCTACAATACGGAGCATGTGTTGTCAAACATCTGTTTGTGCGCATAGTCTGTAATGTAATTTCATAAAAGGACTGGTTTATATGCCCGATAACACTATAACCCGCTATTTTCTCGGCGCGAATTCCGCGCAGGGCTTCTATTCGCTTTATGACTGTTTTGCAAAACCGGAGGACGGCGTGTTCCTTTATGTTATCAAGGGCGGTCCCGGCTGCGGCAAATCCAGCTTCATGAAGCGCATCGGCGCACGCGCGGACTGCGCGGGGCTGGATGTGGAATATATCCACTGTTCCGGCGACCCGGCCTCGCTTGACGCAGTGCTCATCCCGGAGCTGGGTGTCGCCTATGCCGACGGCACCGCCCCCCATGTTCTCGACCCGCCGTTCCCGGCCGCGGGAGGCGCATATCTCGATCTCGGCTCGTTTTACAATACGGCGGCGCTGCGGCCGAAGCTTGAGAGCATCATATCGCTTAACCGGCGCTATAAGGCCATGTATGCCGAAAGCTACGCGCTGCTCTCAGCCGCCGGGAGCGTGACCCGCCGCCCTTCTTCCGACCTGATAACGGAGGAAGCTGTACTTGCCGCCCGCCGCCGCGCGCGCTCGCTGATGGGCCGTGAGCTTGGCCGCGGCAGCGGCTCCGGGCACGCCGACCGGCGTTTTATCAGCGCGATAAGCTGCGAGGGGAGCGTGTTTCTCGACAGCACGGTCTCCGAGCTCTGCCCCCGTGTCTGTGAGCTTGACAACGAGCTGGGCATTGCGCAGGACTACCTTGACGAATGTCTCGCCTGCGCGCTCGCACGCGGCTGCGGCGTGATCGTCTGTCCCGACTGCCTTACCCCCGAAAAAACGCAGGCCCTGCTCATACCCGAAGCTGGGCTCGCGCTGCTGTGCGTGAACCGCCGCTGCCGCTGGCAGGGCGAGGTATACCGCCACGTCCGTCTGGACGCGCTGGCGGACGCGGAGGCTCTGCGCCGCGCCCGGCCCTCTCTGCGCACGGCTGAAAAGCTTCGCTCGGTGCTGACGGCCGAGGCGGAGAAAAAACTTGCCGGGGCGAAGGCCCTCCACGACGAACTTGAGGGAGTCTATAACCCCCATGTTGACTTTGATGGGGTCTATGCCCTTGTCGAAAAACACGCGGAAGCACTCGGCATATAGTAATATATAAAAAATGACCCGTGTAAAAACACGGGTCATTTCATAATATGTATTGGGGTCTGTCTCTTACAGAATGCCGCCGATCTGGATGAAGATCGGAGCGAAAACGAGGGAGACGACGGTCATCAGCTTGATGAGGATGTTGATGGACGGGCCGGAGGTATCCTTGAACGGATCGCCGACGGTGTCGCCGACAACAGCAGCCTTGTGAGCATCGCTGCCCTTGCCGCCGTGGTTGCCTTCCTCAATGTACTTCTTCGCGTTGTCCCAGGCGCCGCCGGCGTTGGACATGAAGATAGCCATCAGGACGCCGGTGACGAGAGAACCGGCGAGCATGCCGCCGAGAGCGGCAGGTCCGATGAGGATGCCGACGATAAGCGGAGCGACAACGGCGAGGATGCCGGGTACGAGCATTTCCTTCAGGGAAGCGGTGGTGGAGATGGCAACGCAGGACTTGTAGTCCGGCTTGCCGGTGCCTTCCATGATGCCCGGAATGGTGCGGAACTGACGGCGGACTTCCTCGATCATCTTGTAGGCGGCCTTGGAGACGCTCTCCATGGTCAGTGCGGAGAAGATGAAGGGCAGCATGCCGCCGATGAGCAGGCCGATGGTGACATTCGGAGTCAGGATGTCGATGACAGAAAGATCAACAGCCTGTGCATAGGAGACGAACAGTGCCAGGGCGGTCAGAGCGGCGGAGCCGATGGCGAAGCCCTTGCCCATGGCTGCGGTGGTGTTGCCGACGGCGTCGAGCTTGTCGGTGATCTCGCGGACGGACTCGTCCAGGCCGCTCATCTCGGCGATACCGCCGGCGTTGTCGGCGATCGGGCCATAAGCATCGACAGCAACGGTGATGCCGGTGGTGCTCAGCATGCCGACAGCGGCCAGAGCGATGCCGTAAAGTCCGCAGACCTTATAGGAAACATAGATGCCCACGCAGATGAGCAGGATGGGAACGACGGTGGAGCGCATACCGACGGCGAGGCCGGAGATGATCGTGGTGGCAGATCCGGTCTCGGACTGCTGGGCGATCTTCTTGACGGACTTGTAGTCGCCGGAGGTGTAGATCTCGGTGACGATGCCGATGATGAGGCCGACGATCAGGCCGGCGATAACGGAGATGGCAGCCTTGAAGTCGCCGAAGAACATCTTGCCGAACACCAGAGAACCGATGACGACGAGTGCAGCGGAGACATAGGAGCCCATCTTGAGCGCGGTGTGGGGG
>CAKSWM010000200.1 GCA_934511545.1 uncultured Oscillospiraceae bacterium
GAGATGATGTCCATTATGTATTCCGCGACATCCCGCGAGACCTCGACCTCGGTGCGCAGACGTTTGAGCTGCTGCGTTTCCTCCGGCGTTACGACGCACTGAAGGGAGCTTACGATATCGGCCGACGGCCGCCGCGCGATAACAGCAAGCTCCTCCTCCCGCGTCATATAGCCAAGGCTGAGCCGCATGAAAAAGCGGTCGATCTGAGCCTCCGGCAGAGGGAAGGTGCCGTAGCTCTCGAGCGGGTTCTGGGTTGCCATGACCATGAAAGGCTCCGCCATCCGGTAGGTAACGCCGTCAACGGAGACCTGTTTTTCCTCCATCGCCTCAAGCAGGCTGGCCTGGGTGCGCGGGGTCGCGCGGTTGATCTCGTCCGCGAGGATGATCTGGGAGAACACGGGACCCTTCCGGAACTCAAATTCCCCGGTTTTCATATTGTAGAAGTTGATGCCGGTCAGGTCGCTCGGAAGCAGGTCGGGCGTGAACTGAACGCGGCGGAAATCCCCGCCTACCGATTTTGCAAAGGCGCGCAGCAGCATCGTCTTGCCCGTTCCCGGCACATCCTCGAGCAGGATATGCCCCGAACAAATAAAGCAGGCAAGGACGCGCAGTATGGCCTCATCCTTGCCCAGAATAACTTTTTTGCAATTGTCCAGGATCCTGTCTCTGTAAGATTCAAATAAAGATATATCCATACTCTTTCTCCTGTATGCGTCAAAGCCAACGTTTGTCAGGAAAATTTTATCATGGACGGAGCGAAAAATCAACAAATACTTCGTCTGCGAAAGGCGCGCTCAGCTTCCTTTGTACTTTCTGCGAGTTGCCGCGCCGCCGCGCAGATGACGCTCCGCCTTGTTGGTCTCCAGCACCTGCCGGACCTGTGTATACAGGGTCCTGTCTATCGAGCGAAGTCTGTCCGTCATGTCCTTATGTACAGTGCTTTTGCTAACGCCGTATTTTTTGGCGGCGGCGCGGACGGTCGTTTTGTTTTCTATGATGTACTCCGCCAGCTCAATGGCTCGCCGTTCGATATCGGTTTTCAAATGCACCACTCCAAACGATAATTCTGTATGAATATATGCATCCGGCACGGCGCTTTATGTTCGGTTTATCCTCTCTGCGGGCAAAACGTGAAAAAAACACAGCGCCCTCCGCCGAAAACGGCGAAGGGCGCTGTGGATCGTGCTGCGCGGCCTCAGATATCCAGTATTCCCATTATGACGATACCGGCGATGACTATCGCGATTGAAAGATAGTGCTTTTTTGAGAGCTTTTCCTTCAGGAAGATGCGGCTCCACAGAACGGAAGCGACGCAGTAGGACGAGATGATCGGCGCGGCAAAGGCGACGTGATCGGTGTCTGCGAGCGCATAGATATAGAAGAACTGACCAATCGTCTCGAATATGGCGCCGGTGTATTTCGGAGCCTCCTGCTTGACGGCGAAGCGCTGCTTTTTGATGACGGCGACATAGATAAAGCTGATGACGCCGACGGCGAGGAACGTCAGCTCATAGGCGACGTTGCAGCTGTCCTCGTTGAGGACCTCCAGAACGCGGCTGTCGGCAAAGGTGCCCAGCGCGTCGAGCAGGCAATAGATGATCGGGATAAGTATCGCGATCCAGCTCTTGGCATAATGATGATTGGAGGCGTCCTGACGCGCGCGGCGAAGCTCCTCGTCCTCGTTGGCCTCCGTTATGCCGAGGCAGATAACGCCGGCGCAGACGAGCGCGACCGCGACGAGGGCCAGCGGAGGCAGATCGTCGCCGACGCCGACGGTGATGAGCGTCAGCACGGCCACAATGGCGCCGGAGCTGTTGCATATCGGCGAGGATATCGAGAGCTCGATATACCGCAGGCCGAAATATCCGATAGCCATCGACGCTATGTAGAGAAACGACACCGGCAGATAGGTCAGTATAACATCCCAGGATATCTCGACTCCGCCGATAAAGATCTCATAAGCGGCGTGCAGTCCCATTACGACGCCGACCGCCGTCACCATCTTCAGATGGCTGTATTTGTCTTTTCCATCCTGGCAGCCGATCTTTGAAAAAAGATCGGAACCGCTCCAGCACAGAAGCGCGATCACCGCAAACCAAAACCACATAAAAAAACTCTTTCCTCTCCTGTTTTTTCTGGCCGTTTCGGCCGGACGCGATAATCTTACAACAAGTATTTAGTTTTGTAAACAATAAAAATAGCCGGCGCTGCGGGGCGTGTCAATCCTCCTCGGGGGAGCGCTCCAGCACTATCAGCTTCGGCTCCCGCTCAGGGGAATTGAGGTACATCTCCTCGCATTCACGCTGCGCCTCGATCAGAACGGCCATCGCCGTTTCCGCCGCGCGCATCATTTTGAGATACATTTCCTTATAGTCGGCCATGATGTTCACCCAAATTAGACATATTTTGAGCCTATTTTACATTCAATTGACACATTTCAGTATAATTTGCGCCTAAAATAAATCTATAATCTGTTTATATTGGAGTGATTATATGGCCACAAAGAGCTTATCCATACGCATCGACAGCGAGAAGCTGGATAGACTCCATGTCGTTGCGGATTACGAGGGCCGTTCCGCCAATGGACAGATACTGATTTTAATACGCGACTGCATTGCTGAATACGAAAAGCTCCACGGCAAGATCGAGCTTAAATAACCTTATAACTTATAAGAAACAGCGTCATGGGAGCATGAGGCTGTTTTTTGTTTTTTTGCGCTGGCAGGCAAAGAAAGAGCTGCTCCGCAGGGGGGAACTTTTCTTGCTTGTGCAAGAAAAGTCATCAAAAGAAGCACACCAGAGAGGGGCCGCGTCAGAAGAAGCGCGCTCCATTCCGTTTCCGCAGGAACTGCGAAAACTGCATATTCGCTTCCTCCTTCTTCCTAAATCAAATCGAAACAGCAGTTTCGATTTGAGAAGGACGAGCAGCGAAGTGAGCGAGCGGTTGGCGTTAGCCAACTGCGAGACGATACGGAGCTTG
>CAKSWM010000201.1 GCA_934511545.1 uncultured Oscillospiraceae bacterium
CGACCACTGCGTATGTCCCGTCAACGGTTACAGCATCCTGATGCACACGGAGCGCGACTCCGACGGCCGCCGCGGCTATGTCGAGTATGTCAACGGAACGGAAGTCACCGGCAACCTGCACGGCATGCTCGTCTTCGGCGACGACTGCGGCATCGTCCGCATCGCGGACTCCTCTTTTGACGTTGAGAAGGAGGTCTTTCTGCTCAAGGGTTCCGCGACAAAATATGACATCGAAAACAGCCGGCTGCGCTCCGGCAAGGGCGTTATAGCGGCCGTTATCGACAACGACGACCCCGGAATGGGAAAGCTCAATTACAAGATCCCGTTCGAACCGGACGTCCGTATTGAAGGCCGTGATCTTACCTCCGTAAATGAATTTGATGACGTCATCATCAATCTGAAGGACATGGAGGCCGAGGGCGACTTCCTCAACTCCAGCACAAACCTCTGCCCTATAAGCTCGGCGACTCCGACGGCCGCGCGCCCGGAAAGATGAACGGCGAAATTGACCGCGCGGATACCGATGATCTCCGCGGCCCGAAAAACCTTCTCGTCTCACTCTCCTCCGCAAAGGTAACAGGCCGCATAAGCGCGGCTGAACAGGCTTACAGAGAGGGTCTGACTATCATCGACTCCAGCCTGCGCGAGGAGCTTGGAAACGTGACCCAGACCCCGGCGCCCGCAGTCAACAACGGCGTCATCGTTACACTCGACGCAGATTCCGTGTGGATCGCATCCGGCACCAGCTATCTGACAAAGCTTGAGCTCGCGGACGGCGCGTTTATTGCGGCTCCCGAGGGCAGGAGTCTTGTCATGACCGTGGACGGTGTTCCAACCGCGCCCGCCGCCGGAACCTATACCGGCAGCATCGTTCTAGAAGTCAGATAAATCCACATCATGTCTTAACGGCCAAAAAGCATCCCCATTGCAGGACGTCCT
Organism: uncultured Oscillospiraceae bacterium; assembly: GCA_934511545.1. Lineage (GTDB taxonomy): Bacteria > Bacillota > Clostridia > Oscillospirales > Oscillospiraceae > CAKSXP01. Next base: position 940 of record CAKSWM010000201.1, read on the forward strand.
CGTCTGCAATGGGGATTTCCATTTTACTTCCGATGCTTATTTTTTGTCTTTGCCTGGATAATGAAAGGTCCGGTATGCGTTCTTTGAGCGCTCAGCCTCCCGGGAGACATTTTATATTCGCCGCTGTGTAACTCCCTTATTCGGTTCGGAAGTTTCGCAGCTCATCCCGCCCCGCAGGCCGCTCTCCGCGCAGCAGCTCGGCAAGCACAATGATCCCGATCAACGCCAGAACAAGCGCGGTCGCTCCCGGTATGCGGTCAAACAACTGAAAATCCTTTGTTCCATGTATCGTTATCCGCTCGTTTCCGGGGCTGTTGTCCGGCTCGGGTATGCCGCTTGCTACATATGCGGCGAAGGCCCGTCTCAAATCAAGGTCAAGAAGCTCATGTTCCTCCGCGGGCATATCATATCCCCCGGATAACATGTACTCTGTGGCAGCAAGCGTTATAAGGCGTTCTCCGTCATCAAGCGCCAGGCTCTCGCCGTCGAGTTCTATACTCCGCACTCTATCACCCGGCAGATATGATATATCATAGGTAAAGGTAAAGCCGGATATCTGCGGATATGCGCCGTTAGATGACTTATCATGGTCTATATGCTCTCCATCATCCACAACAACACGGCTGACGGCAGCTTCAAGCATCGACTTGAGCTCCCTGGGCGTTATCTCCGCAACCGCCAGTTGGCGTCCTTCCGGAAATGCAGAGCATATCTGCTCCCATGTCACATTCCCTCCGCGAAGGTTTGACTCCAGGTCTCCCCCGTTTACCACCGCAATATCACTGCCCGCCGCCAGGCGAACAGCGTCAGCCGCGGCGCGGCCAAGCTGGGATTCTATCGTCGTTGAATCAAGCATACTCTCAAGAGTATCGCCCTCCGTTGCAAACAGATTTGCAGGCAGCTCGCCCAGAACATCGCCGGGCGCGTAAGCAAACGCCGTTCCCGCAAAAATCGCCATGCAGACCGCCGCACAGGCTGACAGGGCAAAAAGCTTAGAGTGCATTTACTTCCCTCACATTGTGGCACGCAACGAAGTGTTCGGGCTCGATCTCTTCATACTGGGGCGCGACCTCGTGGCACTTGGCCGTGCAATAATCGCAGCGGCTCGCGAAGCGGCAGCCCGGCTTCGGATCGACAGGCGAGGAGATCTCGCCCTTCAGGATGATGCGCTCCTTGTTGTAGTTGAGCTTGGGAACCGGTATCGCCGTCAGCAGTCCCTTGGTGTAAGGATGCAGCGGCTTCTGGAACAGCTTCTTCGCGGGCGCCTTCTCGACCATCGTTCCGACGTACATGACCAGTATGTCGTCCGAGATGTGCTTGACAACGGACATATCGTGCGTGATGAAGATATAGGTCAGGCCAAGCTGATCCTGCAGATCCATCAGCAGGTTGAGTATCTGCGCCTGGATCGAAACGTCCAGCGCGGAGACCGGCTCGTCGCAGACGATGAACTTCGGGTTCAGGGACAGTGCGCGGGCAACGCCTATTCTCTGGCGGCGGCCGCCGTCCATCTCATGCGGATAGGAATATGCAAAGCGCTGTGCCAGTCCGACGGTGTCCATAAGCTCGCGGACACGCTTGTCAAGATCCGCCTTGTTCTTATACACATGGTAGGTCTTGAGAGGGTCGGCTATCAGGTCAAAAACGCACATTCTGGGATTCAGTGAGGAGAACGGATCCTGGAATATGAGCTGCATATTCTTCTGCATCTCGCGTCTCTGCTTGCCCTTGAAGTTCGTGATGTCCGTTCCGTCGAACTCTATCTTGCCGCCTGTCGGCTCGATAAGGCCGAGGACCACACGGCCGAGCGTGGATTTGCCGCAGCCGGACTCGCCGACGACGCCGAGGGTCTTGCCCTCCTCGATCGTGAAGTTGACTCCGTCAACGGCGTGAAGCTCGCCGGCATTCGTTTTGAAATATTTCTTAAGATCTGTTACTTTAAGCAGTTCAGCCATTGGTTTTCTCCTCTCCGGCGGCCATGTGGCACCTTACAAAGTGACCGGGCTCGACCTCATAG
>CAKSWM010000202.1 GCA_934511545.1 uncultured Oscillospiraceae bacterium
GCTGGAAATGTCCGCGAACGACGGACGTGGTTATAAAATTGTATGACATATTACATAAGAGAAATGAAAGACAATATACAAGTGCGTGCGAAAAGGTGGATATTCTGTGATGCATGTATCAAAAATGTGCGGAATGACAAAAACATTTGCTAAAAGCGCTTTCCGGATGTATACTGAATATAAATGCATTTACCTAAATACTTACGCGGAGGAAAAAAGGTGGAACAAAAGAAATCTACAATATGGACTTATAATTTCGTGGCGCTGTTCATAACGACCTGCGTCATGTTTTTCGGCCAGTTCATGATGAGCACGCTCCTGCCAAAGTACCTGAGCAACCTCAGCATAGGCAGCTCGGTGATAGGTGTTGTCGTCGGCATGTTTTCGGTGACCGCGCTCGGCACGCGTCCGGTCACGGGACCGCTTATAGACGGCGGCAATAAAAAGGTGCTGTATATGCTGATGCTGGGCCTGATAGCTGTGGCTTCGTTCGGTTATGCATTTGTTTCGACTGTCCCGATGCTCATTTTCTTCCGGCTGCTGCACGGCATCGGTATGGGCTGCAACGCCGCCCTCGGACTGACGATGGCGACGGATTGCCTGCCTCAGGATAAGGTCGCTTCCGGCATCGGTGTTTACGGCATGAGCTCCGTTCTTGCAACGGCGTTTGGTCCGGGTATCGGCCTTGCTGTCGCGGAGCGCTTTGGATACAGGATTGCCTTCTGCCTGTCTGGCACGCTTGTCGTTGTGTCGATAATAATCGCGGCTCTTATGAAGATAGAGCACGACCCGAACCGCAAGATAGTGTTCCGGCCTGACAATATTATTGCCAGGGAAACGATCATTCCCGCCTGCTTCCTGACGCTGTGCAGCATCGCAAGAGCAGGTATGGTGACCTATCTCGTCATCTATGTAACAGAGTACAAGGTGATAGAAGGAATCTCGATCTATTACATTGTAAATGCTGCCGCCATGCTCATTTCAAGGCCGCTTATCGGAAAGCTGTCCGACAGGTTCGGCACGCATAAGGCGCTGATTCCGTCTTATATCGCCTTCGCCGCGAACCTTATCCTGCTTGCGTTCGTAAAGAATAGCTGGCAGCTCTGGATCTGCGCGGTGCTCAATGCCTTCGGGACCGGAACGGCGCAGACGATGCATCAGGCTCTGTGCATGCAGGTCGTGCGTCCAGACCACCGCGGAGCGGGCAGCACAACGGCATACATAGGTATAGATATCGGAGACCTGCTTGGTCCCATTATTTGCGGAGTTATAGCCGAGGCGTTCGGATACAGCCATATGTTCCTGTTCTGCCTGATACCGCTTGTGCTGTGCGTTGTTTTCCTGTTCACGTGGATAAAGGCCAAGGGCGGCATTCCGAAGCCGCCTGCTGAAGAGACAAAATGAAGTTTTTTTCGAACGGAAACAGTTGTCAAACTGTTTGCCGCGCGGCAAAATGCGCAGATCCGGATACCGGGTCTGCGCATTTTTTATTGCACTTTATGGCATAAGTGACAAATGTCTGGACTTAAAACGGTGCTTCTATTATAATAAATGCAGTAAAAACATAACTTGCACTTATAAAAAATAATGGGGAGTTATTACATATGAGACTTATGGTCAACGACAACTGCTGCGTTTGCTCAAACTGTTCGAAAGCTTGTCCGACAGCCGCTCCGTATTATGACGGGGACAAGATCGCAATCGACCACAATAAGTGCATACAGTGCGGAAGCTGTATTGAAAGCTGCATGCTCGGCGCAATATATGATGCGGACGATCAAGCTGCTGCTCCGGAGAAACACGCTCCAGTGGAGATGGCGGCTGATCTCTGTGTTATAGGCTGCGGCGCGGCGGGAATGATCGCTGCAGCGAGGGTCGCCGAGGCGGGAAAGAGAGTTATTCTTCTCGAAAAGGGAAAGGGAGTGTCCGGGTCGACTCCGTACGCGACCGGACTGCGCATGATGGACAGCAAATGGGAGCGTGAAGCCGGAATACCCTCGCGCACGCAGAAGATGATCGATTCTGCCGTTAAAAACACGGGCGGTACGCTTGATATACAGCTCATCACCAACGTGATGCATGCGCTTCCCGGTTTTTTTGACTGGTGCTGCGAGTGGGATAATCCGGAGGAGTATTTCGAACTGAAAAATAACCCGTTCGGGGAACTGACGGTTGACTGCATCGACTCCGGGCATGGCGCAGGCATTTATGTTTCCGCAAAGCTGCCCAAAAGGCTGGAAGGTTTGGGCGTGAAGGTGATGGCATATACTGCCGCAAGGGAATTCATACTCGACGGCGGCAGAATAACCGGCGTGCGTGCTGAGGACGCAGGCGGAGAGGTCATTGTTAAAGCAAATGATATCCTCATTGCCACGGGAAGCCTCATCAATTGCCCGGAACTTCTGGACAAGGTAGAGCCGGGATATGCGGGCGCGTTCACCCGCCGCTACGGACACAGGATCTACACGCTGACGGGCGACGGCGTTCTCATGGCGCAGCGTGCCGGGATCCCGATAAATTACGAAAAGATCGCTATTGCATACATAGGGCATCTCTGCATGCCGGTCGATATGCAGGGAATACATTTCGGCCGTCCAATCGACACAGAAATGCTCTGTCAGATAGATAAAAAAGAGGCTGTGCGCGTTAATCTCCGCGGAGAACGATGGATAAACGAGGATTTCCGGGGGAATATCGCACCGGCGATGGTCAGGCAGCCTCTGGCGGCATCCTTTACTGTTATGGACCACGATCTGCTCATGACGGTTCCGGGGCTTCCGGGAGAAGTAAGACCCGGAGAACCGATGATGCCCGGTATGGGACTGACTCCGGGCGCAGTGTACGGAAAACCCATCAATCTCGACAAGCTTCATGAGTTTGCAGAGCTGAAGGGAAAGCACCTGCTGATTGCGGATACGCTTGAGGAACTGGCAGGGAAGATGGG